>NZ_JBHYJH010000175.1:0-18790 GCF_042740445.1 Streptomyces sp. NPDC059003
ACCGCGGGCTGGTCACCTTGCCCAAGGGAAGCGGTGGCTGGGACTACTGCGCCTCCCCGCCCCTGCCCCGCTGGGTCCAACGCCCGCCTGCCGAGCGGCCGCTCTGCCGTGAACACGCCCCCCGCGCCTATGTCGAGCCGTTGCGCTTCGCCACCACCCTGCGTCTGACGGCAGGCGACCGGGCCCTGCTCGGCCCCGTCAACGCGCTGCTGCGCGACCAGCCGGACGCCGAGATCATCCCGGTGGCTGACCGCTCCTACGAGCTGTACGGCGACGAGAAACGCCTGAAGAACATTGAGCGCCACCACCTGGTCACCAAGGGGCTGCTGGACCTCGCCGTGCACTTCCGTGCCCGGCCCACGCCCGCCCCCCTGGCAATGTATGAACTCGGGCCAGCGCCGTGGCTGCTCATCGTCGAGAACACCGCTGCGTTCACCAGCCTGCGTGACATCCTCGGCAGCTGGCCCGACCGCAGCCAGGTCGGCTGGCTCGGCTTCGGCGAGGGCGACCACCTCATCGCCTCCCTGTCCACCGCCCAGGCGTCCTTCCGTGAGCGCGAGCACCCCGTGGACACCCTGCTGCTCTACGCCGACCTCGACTTGAAGGGCCTATGCTGCGCCCGAAAAGCCAGTGAACGTGCCCACGCTGCCGGTCTTCCCCCGCTGGAGCCCGCCGCCGGCCTCTACCAGGCCCTCCTCACCCGCCCACCGCGCTCGCACCCGCCCGTCACCGACGACGACGCCCACGCCGCAGCCACCTGGCTGCCGCCCCACCTCGCTGCTCCCGTTGCGCAGTTGCTCACCGATGGCTTGGTCCTGCGCCACGAAGCCCTCCCCCTTCCCCAGCTCCGCTCCCTCCTGGTCCCCGACGCGCCGCTGCTGCCCCAGATCCGCGGCATCACGCCGGTGACCTCGCAGACGTCACCTCGATCCGCCCCGGCACCGCGAGGTGCCGGCACATGAACCACCCCCGCCCCCCTCTGCCACATCTGCCGTCCGCCGGCACCGACCTGTCCCGCTCACACCCACGAACCTGGAGCGACACCTTCGTCACGACCATCGACACCGTCCCCGTCGCATGCATCCGGCCGCGCGATACCGAGGAGCCCACCTGGGCCATCTACGCTCCGGACCGCTACCGGGCCGAGGACTACCTCGGCACCCTCCACGCCGGCGACACCGACGGCCTCTGACATGTTCAGGCCACCGGCGAGCGCCACGCCTCCTTCGCCGACGCCGTGCGTACCCACCGGCCTGGCCAGCCCCTTCGCCGCTCAGATCGCTGCGGTCGATGGCCGCGGAACACTCGTCCTGAACGAACTCCTCAACCCGCAGGCCGCATTCGAACCTGAAGCCAGTTCGCTGCACGGCCTCACCGAGAACAGCACCCGCAACGCCATCACCTTCAACGACCTGCTGCCCGTGCTCGCCAAGCTCTTCCACGGGCGACACCTCGTCGCCTACAGCACCTTCGACCGCGCCACCATCGCCCGCGAGCTCCACCGATACCTCAAGGATCCCGTCCGGGTCAGGGCATGGCTGAGCAGCAGCCGCTGGCACGACGCCATACCGCCTATCTCCACCTGGACCGGCCTGTGGTCCGCCCGCTACCACGCCTACCGCCACGTCAAGCTGGGCAGCCACTACGCAGCCGCCGCCAACTGCCATCTCCTTCTGCGCCGCCTCCAGCAACTCGCCCACCACCGTACGCAGACCCGCCCCCATGCCCGGCCCTGACTTGCCGCCACCCCACGAGCCCATCACGGCCGCCGTCTACCTGCGCCGATGGCCCAGCCCCGTGGTTAGGACCGAGCTCGTCCACGGTGTTCTGCTCTTCTCCGGCGACTTCGGCGAACGTTGATGGCGCTCCTTGATTGGATTCAGGGAGCGTCGTCAAGGTCATATCGCCCTGCCCAACGCACCTACCCAGAGTGGCGAGTACTCCTCAACGCCAGCTGCGGCCTCGAAGTCCATCCCGCCGAGGGCCAGCCGCACCCTCTGGTCGGCCGCTCCTGACCCGTCCTTGCCCACACGCCCCGGATGTACGCGTCCGTCATGCCCTATCCTTCCGGCAGGCCCGATCGACACACTGCTTGATCCTTCGCTCTAGGTCGTCCCCTCCACGGTGGTACGACCCCGGCCGCGGGTGTCTTGGTGCCTGCGCTCATTCAGCTCATCCGCGGTCAGTCCTCCCCAGATCCCCGATTCCTGTCCCGTCGCCAGCGCCCAGCCACGACACTGCTCCGACACCGTGCAACGAGCGCAGCACCGCTTTGCTTCGATGACTTGCAGCAGTGCGGGACCGATTCTGCCGATGGGAAAGAAGAGGTCGGGATCCTCATCTCGGCAGGCGGCCTGGAAGAGCCAGTCCATGGTTGGTTCCTTAGAATGGTTGAGGTCCGGGAGGGCCGGGTGTGGTGGGTGACGTTCCAGCTGTCGAGCAGGGTCAGGGTCGCTGGGTGCTCTTCGTGAGCTGTAGGGACCGAGACTGAAGACAGGCTGTGGCATCCAGCAGGGACCCAAGTAGCGCGCCCCTCTCAGAGGACCGGGGCACAGCGACGAACCTGCCTCGCGTACGTCAGTCCGGCTCACGCCGCTGGCCCTGGAGCGCGGTTCTTCCCGCGCTGAACGCCAGGCCGCGTGTTGTGGGCTCTGCAGCCACGTATCTGGCTCGCGATTCCGGCTGGTTGCCGGACCAGGGCCGCTCATCCGGCCAGCCACGATCACCTTCCCCTCACACGTCACGGGCGAACGCGCGCGTTGTCCCCAGGACATCGCTCCACCAGGTACTCCGTCGGTGCTGCTGGCTCCGCTGGCGGGATAGGGAATCATCGGCGCGCTGTGCGCGGTGCGTGCCGCACGGCCGTAGCATCGAGCGTCTCCTCGACCCGCTCGCGGGTCTGCTGAGCCTTGCGCGCAGGAGGGGGTGGGCGCACGCCTGTGTACACGGCGATGAGCCCCAGGACAGCCAGGGCGATGGCGCCTGCGCTGTTGATCACGGTGTGCTCCTCACCATCTCTCCGCCCCCGGGAGGGGCCCGCCAGGTCCCTTCTTCCAGACCAGCCTCCAAAGCCGAATGCCTGGATGCCCTCAGGAGTGGGCACTCCCGCGGTGCGGTCGGGGGCGGGGTGGAAGTCCGCCCGGCGGGACGTGCACGCCGGCAGCCATGAAGCACGGTGCGCCCGCCCCGGCTCTCCCCCTGCGCTTCCGCTCCCCCGGCCCAGCCTGAAGGGGAAGCCTCCATCAGACCTACCGCGCGTGGATTCCGGGCCGAGGAGGCACAAGCTCGTGCAGGCCAAGGGCTTCCCATTGCGCCACGTCGAGCACATTCATTCCCGGCAGCTGCCGATGAGCGGGCGCCGCAGCGGTCAGGAGGAGGCGCTGCCGGCTGACCTGTATCAGGCCAAGGGCCCACGCCCCCAGGTGCATCCCGTCAACGTGATCGACGCCGGGCACCGGTACCTCCCCATCGCTCATCGCGGGCGCTCGCGCGCGCGGTGCCGCGTGCTCGTCAGGGAAGGGCAGCTCTTGCAGACGCTCGGCAAGAGTCTGATCCAGGATGGCGTCCAGTTCGGGGGCGACGCCGTTCTGCTCAGTCAACGACTGCCCCGCGTTCCTGGCGGCATCCAGCGCCCCCACTCCCCCACCGTGCTGCTCGATGGTCTCCAGCCGCGCAAGGGCACTCGTCAGGTCCTGGTTGGTCGCCGGTAGATTCAAGGTCGTGCGGCACATCCCGATGATCCCGGCATCCAGCCCTGCGCCCTGGTCATCCACGTCGAGTTGATGGGCAGCGGCCGCTGCGACGGCGCGGGCCAGAAGTCCAGCCTGCCAAGCGGCCTGGGCCTCAGCCTCGAGCTGGGGCCGTACTTCCGCATCGAATGCCAGGGCAGCCGCCTGGGCGTCCAGGGCCAGGGCCGCCCGCGTGCAGCGTCGGGCCATCTCGCGCAGCAGCCGCAGCAGGTCGTCATCTCGGGCCTTTCGGTCAACCATCGATCTCCTCCCTCAGGACGGCGGTGGGTGGCGCTCAGCATCAGGTGGTTCCCCGGTGCGGCGCCTGCGGTGTGGCCGCGGCCTGCGGGTGACGCTGTGCCTGATCCAGCACGTGGGCCAGTCCGTTACGCATCAAGGAGGCTGTCTGGTGTGGTGCGCTGCCCGCAGCCAGCTGGGCTTGTGTCTGCTTCACGACCATTGCGGTCTGCCGCTGCACGCTCAGCGCGATCAGCACGGGTGCTTCCCGTTGCGCGGTCTGATTAAGGCTCATGGGGTGGGTGGCCCTTCCGCCCACGACTGCGTGATGCCGCGCGGTCATCGTCGTGCTGATGAGGTATTCGACGTCCACCTCGACGTCGTCTCGCGAAGCCGCCTCCCACGCCCGGTGCGTCAGGTCCGTGGGGTCCATCGTCACGCCGTCGCGGTGCTGTTCGATGACCGCGGCCAGGAGGTAGTGGTGTTCCGGCTTGCTCATGTCCCTCGGTCGCAGCGCAGCAGCGTTGCCGTGAGCGAGCTGTTCCGGATGGGCCACCAGGGACATCACGACCTGCTCTTCGACTCGTAGCGCCTGCCATCGCTGCGGGTGCGTCAGATCGGCGAACACGGGCGCGGGCACGATCGGCTCCCCGCCTGCGGTGAGCGTCGGCTCCGCTGTAAACCGGTCCATGGCGGCCCTCACCGCTGCGATCTGCTCGTCGAGCGTCGCCCCGGGCCCTTGGACCTGAGCCGTCAGCTCCTGGCCGAGCTGGTGCACACGCTCGGCGATCCCGTGCTCCAGCACCTGGCGGGCGTAGCGGGCTCCGTGCTGAGGATCGGCACGCTGCTCGGAGAAGGCGAATTCCCCGATCGCCTCCCACACCCCCTCCCATGCCTTGAGGGAAGCGAGCGTCTCCTGGAGCTGGGCTGCCCGGCGTTGTGCCTGCTCCCGGGCCTTGACCGCATGGTCAGCGGTATCCGCGTGGATAGTCGCGTTCGCCCAAGCCTGGGCCTCCCATTCTTGGGCCTGACGGCACATCGGATGAGCGGCCGGGAAGTTCTCCAGCTGCCAGTTCGTGTCCTCGCGGGCGTCCTCGGCCTGCCCGTGCGCTGTGCGCGCCCGGTCCACCGCCGCCTTCGCCTCCCGGTCGGCGACGTCAGCATCCGCGCGAAGGCCATCGGCCAGAGTCTGCATCCGTGTCTGCAGCCGCTGGCGGAGCATGAGACACACGGTCTTGACACGTTCCAGCCCCGAGGCCTGTGTGACGTAGGGGTGATTCCACAAGCCGTCCTCGACCAAAGCGCCGTACATCTGCTGCAGCCATATGTTCCCGAAGTCACGCGAGCGCACCGACGACGCCTGCGCAAGGGGGCCCATCTTCGCCACGTCTTGGATCAACGTGCTGATCAGTGCCTGCTCGGAGCGCAGTCGTGCCTGTGCCCTACTGGCTCCGGACATGGCGCCCCCGCCCCGCACCCACGGCCCTCACTCGGGCGCGCAGACCCCCACAGACCCACGCGGGGCGTATGAGCTCGGCCCTCCACGGACCAGGAGCCGAGGGCCCCGCTCGCTGCAGACGCCCCATTGTTCCCACCCCAGGGCGACGCCAGCGGCCTGCTCGCGACCCACCGGCTGCGGCATGCTGCCACCGCGCCGGCCTCCCGCGCACTCTGAAGCGAGTCGTCATGTTGCTACCGCCTTGACGACGGTCGCGGCCGCCACCGCGCCCGGAACGTGGTCGTGACAGGAGAACGGGTGCACCAGCCAGCTAATGTGGGCGGACAACGCCCACCGGTCACCGCGGGCACCACCGGTGTTCTGGACCTGGTGCGCCCATCCCTCGGCAGGTGCCCGGCACTCCCCCGCCAGTACCGGCCCACGGACGACCTCGCCTTCGCCACCACGGCCGTCACCGTCCCCGCCGTCAGCACGCTCGGCAAACTCCAGCTCCCCGTCCAGCACGACGAAGGCACTCAGCGCGTCACCGTGCTGATGCCACTGCGCCGTAGCACCCGGCGGCCAGGACACCGCCCACACCCCGCACCCCACCGGCGCGTCCAGCCGAGCCCACCGCGCCTGAGGGCTCTCGGGCACGTCCCTCAGCGCAGCGGGCACATCACCGAGCGACACCCTCCGCACATGGGCGACCAACTGCTGCTGCGAGACAGGATGCGCCAGCGCGATCGCCGCGAGACCATCAGCCGCGGCCACCGCCAGCCGATAGCGGTCCGCGTCCTCGTCTAACTGAGCCTGTGCGTGATCGTCAGCAACACGCCACACCGAACCCGCCCGAACCCACCACAACCCGCGATACCGGACGGGAGAATCCGGAAAATCCCCCAAGCTCCGCGCCTGGCCAGTCTCCAGCTCCCGATCCATCACGCTGGCCCCGATCGGAGCCAAACTCAGCCGGCTCTCCACCGAAACCGTCAGCTCATCAAGCCTCGCGCGCTGCTCCCCTGTCCACAGCTCCGCCATCCGCTCCCCCGACACCTCGTGAGGTCATGCCAACGGCCTCACGATGCGTGGCAACCAGATCTCAGGCACAACAGAATGCGCGTGGAGCGTGTCGGATCCCTTCTGACGGGAAGTCGACCCGTTCGGCTCCCGCCCCACGAAATCCTCACGCACTCCGGCCTTCACCCAGGCTGGCGGGGTGCTCGCCCTGCCCCCGGACCAGATGTCCTGATACATCCGGCAAGTGATCGATGAGGGCTGCCCCCCCCCGCGTGCAGGTCTGATCCTGTCTCGACCGGGTGTCCGATCGGGAGTGGTCCGCCCGCGAGCCGCATGCGCCCAAGGTTTGAATTCCTTTCCCAATGGGACGTTCGCCGGTTATGGGCAGTGGCGGCGGGGTGAGGAGGTCTTGTTGTCTCGTAGGACAACGGAGACGGTGAGCTCTGGGGCGACAAAGCTGGCACTGCGACAAGGCCCGTGCAAGAGCCGACCAGTTTCTGCAGGAGGAATTTGCCCTGACGACGAGATCGCCGACGGGACGGGGGACGATGGCTGGCCGAGCCGCACGACGCCGAGCACGCCCACATAACAGGTCAACGCAACTCACCGTGCTCGGCGAGAACTCTTCACTCCCACCGACGCAGGAAGGCTCAAGACCAGTCCCCTCCCTGGCAAATCAGGTCGACAGTTCCGGCTCTGCGGAACCGAGGGCAGTACTGCCCCTGCCCTGGGTGGTTGAGCCAGGCCAGCCCGCGCCGTTTCCCAGCTTGACCTGGGCAGCTTGCCAACTCGCCTGCGCCCCCTACACTAGGCAACGCTTCGTATCACTCGCGAAAGCATCAAGGCTGGCGCCCCCTCTCCGCCACTGAGCAGGACGAGGCACAGGCCCACCCGTCGAGGTGGGTGCGGACCGAGCACGCACTCTTGGGCCGCGGCGGCCAGCCTCTGCTCATGTCGATCCACAGCTCTATCCCTCACGACGGTGGCCGCTACTCTGACTAGCCAGCGAGTTTGATCATTCAGTCAGTGTGAGCGACTCGGTCTTGAGAGTGCCAGCCAACCCCCGCTTGAGCAGTTCGGGATCCTGTGACCCGTCCAAACTGGAGAATCTTGGATGCGTCCGACTCGCCTGAGCTCTTGGTAGCGATGCGGGACCTCCTCACATGAGGGGCTGCTCTCTTCGGTCTCGGCACAAGCAAGGTCCCGGCACATCCGCATTGTCCTCGTCGGCCTCTTACGCAGACACCTACGGATTCTCCTCATGGGCCGCGGCGCGAGCGGATTCGAACCCAAGGGCCGTGAGGTGAGCTCTCGTCAGAACCTCGAGTGATGCGCTCATCGCAGCTGGCGGCGAAGCCCTATACCCTCGGATGCCGTCAGGCGAGTTCACTCCCTCACAGGCACCCCATGAGCACGCGTGAGCGCTAGCGGTGGAATGATGCGCGCCGGTAGCGATTCCCCCTCCACAGCAAGGAAGTCTTGGGGCTGCAACGCCCCCGGGGGCCACGTGCGGGCCCAGTCACTCTTGGCCTGTGTCCTTGTGTCCCGCCTTGTGTCCCGCCTCGTGTCCCGGAATGCGCCTTTGTGAAGTGCACTTGGCGATGCCTCCCCTCGCGGGAAGAAGGAACCGCGTCATCCCGGCGGCGACGCCTCGCTCTGACGTCCCAGGGGGTACAGAGTCACGCCGCACACCTCGTCGGCAGGCACCTTTGTTCACCGCCGGCTCAGAACCCAGAGACTCGGGAGCAGGAGGGCGCTCCAGGGTCGGCACGGCCCCACCTCTACTCACCCAACTCTCGCACCATTCAACCCTATTGAGGTGTTCAAGGGATTTCTAAAGAGTATGACTTGATGAACTAAATACACCTTTCTACAACGAGAGCCCATTGATTCAGAGATTGACACAGCGATGGTAAAGGATGAGTAAAATATGCCCTCTGACCTGCACTTTCACATATTCACTATCTGGAACACATGGCGGGACACATGGCGGGACACAGGGACACGACTCGCGAGCTGGTGCGCAAAATCAACCAGCGGCCAAGTGTGACCCACCGGACCTCGGGAGAGTAAGGAACTCCGGGACGTCGCTTGCTCCTGCGCGTCTACGGTCTTCCTCGCCTCTCAACGGCCACGTCTAGCTGAGAGAGGGCGCGCCACTCTGCTAGCGTGTCTACGCCGCTTCCCAGCAGGAGTGGTGACGGGTAGTCCGCTAACGCGAGCCGGCGCCGATTCGGGCGGCCAGCGCTAGGAGGGGTGCGACGTGGGGGCGCCTTCATGTAGGCACACCTCAAGGGGCATCACTGCAGCACTGGCACTCACCGCAACTTGAGGTCCGCAGCAGCGCCGAGTCCGCGGAGTGGGCAACCTCGCAATGCTCGCCCCTAAAGGGCGCCAGGTACCAACTCATCGAACCAGAAGCAGGTACACATCAGACATGCCTGAGCAGATCACTCAGGAGCCGAACGAGGGCTCGGCGGCCGCAACCGCTCCCTCCAGCGAGCTCGTTCCAGAAACTTTTCTCCCCAGGCAGCGAACCGCCCCTTCGCTGACTCTTCCGGATCACTTCGACCCTGAGCTACGAAGCATCATCGAGGGGCTCCCTGAGCCTCTTCGGACTGCCGTGATCGCCGCAGTGAACACTTCCGGCGGCGTCATGTTCACCATGGGGAACGCCAAAGGCGGCGTTATGAAAACGACCCTATCGGTGTACTTCGCGCTCATCCTGGCCTTGACCGGGGAACCGGTCCTCCTCGTGGACTCGGATGGCACCAACAAAACATGCCTGAAATGGCAGATCGCTGCGGGCGAAGACTGGCCATCCAACGTCACCGTCGTCGGATACACGAGCCCTGCTATGGCTAAGCAGGTAAACGACCTGATGGCTCGTGGCTTCAAGCACCTCATCATCGACGTAGGCCCACAGGACGTCGGCGTCCTCAAGACCGCATGGATGCTCACGAAGCGCGGAATTGTGCCTACTCAACAGCACGTCGGTGACGTCGTTCAGCTCACCACGACCTTCGCTCTCCTCGAAGAGATGGGCGAGCCGATTGACCTCAGTGTCATGCTCGCAAAGTCCTTCCCTAAGCGCCGCAGCTTCGCAAACGCTCGCAACTACGTGGTCGACCTCATCGAAGGCAGGAGCGCCGATCACCCCGATGGCCTACCCACTGTGGGCATCCTGGAGAGCACCATTCCTCTCCTGGAAGATATTGCCGATACCTGGGGCTCCATCCCCGATGACTTCTCCTACTTCGGCGCCGTTCTCGCCGAGGCGCTGGGCGTTCCCCGAGCCGTGATCGCCGAGCGCGAGTCCAAGTGGCTGGCTTCACTTGAGGAGCAGCAGTAATGGCCGCGAGCAAGAAGACAACTTCGTCCCGTCGACCGAAGCCGGCCAAGGCTAGCGCCGCCTTTGGCAAGCTGAACGCCCTCTCATCAACCGGCGCTCTCCGGGCGATCGATAAGGATTCCCCCCAAGCCTCCGCCGAGGAGACAGCGCCGGTTCCTTCCGAAGCACCAGACACGGCCTCCCCGACATCACTGTCTACAGACGCCGTTGAGGGAGCATCCACTCCGCTGGAGACCAGCGCGCCGCGTGTACCGTCCCCCAGTTCGGAGGACCACCATGCGCCGACGTCCTCACCTGTGACAGAGCACGCAGCTCACATCGTTGGTTCAGGGCTGGAAGATGCATCCCCCGGCGAAGATGGCGTCGCCCAGGCGAATTCGCCGGAACGTGCTGCTATGCAGCCGCCTTCGGATGCTGACGTCCCTGCCTCGGCGCTGGGCGTGGAAACGACCAAGCGGCTCGAGCAGCAAGACCCCAGCATCACACCCGAGAACTCTCAGCCGGCCGGGACCTCGTTGGCTGTTCGGGCTGTCACTTCCGCTCCCCTTCTTAGCACCTCTGGCTACTCCGAGTCAGGTATGCAGAAGGCTCTCCCGGAGGTGCTCGCGAACAAGATTGACGGGCTCCCCCTCGTGTACGAGGAACTGGCGAAGAGCTATCGCAGGGCAAAATCAACTCGCACCGGCGTCAAGCCGAAGAAGCGGAACATCAGGCTGCATCATGAGGTAATCCAGCGCCTGAACCGCCAACTCGTCGCTGACAAGCGAATGCTGCGCTTGACAGACCTCAAGCCCAGTCAGTATGTGGACGCGGCTCTCACCCTTGCTCAGGGCGTCTCCGTTTCAGACCTAATCAAGGCAGCAGACGACTTCCGGGACAGCCACTTGGGAGAGCAGGATGCCCTCGCCTCTCCGAACCACTACAGCATCAGCGTTGAGAACTACGACTGGCTCGACGACATGGTGGATGAACTCCTCTTGGCGAACACCACAGGCCTGCACGGCCACATGATCAACGTCATCATCAAGTCCTACCTGGAGCAGTTCCAAGTTCCACGAGAAGGCTGACGCATACACGTTGCTGCTTGGGGTGGGACCTCGTCTCTGAGGTCCCACCCCAACTGTGTTCACAAATGCGCAATCTAGGCTACGCCTCGGGACGCGCGAGGGGACACAAGGACACGATCGGCGACTGCGCGTCCTCACCACGCGTCGGCCCGGCTACTAGGCCGCAGGCCCCGCCGCCTGCCGACAGGGCGCCGCTCCCGATCCCGTGCTTCTCGGCACCTTGCTCTGTTGCATGAAGTCGACGCCCCTCTGTCACCACCGGCACTGCACGACGCTCGTGCATCTCTCCCCGGCCTCAACCTTCACTGAACGACTGCCGATCCGGCCTAACGCTGCGTCAATCAGCAATCCGAGGCCTGCAGGCCGAGTGTCACACCCTCTCTACCTGCATGAATTCCCCCTCTTTAGGCTTAGGCGCTTGCAGCGCTCCGTCTCGCCTCACCATGCCCCGACACGCGAAGCGAGGGAGGTTTGCGGTGAAGGTGCACGAGGGTCGTATGATTCGCTGCATGAGCTGAGTACGCTCGTCGTGCTGCGCTCATATCGGAAAGCTACTCCGCACTCTGAGGGAGGTTCAGGTGCCACCACGCCGCTCGCCTGTGCGTCCAAACGGGACCGTGTCCCAGCGGACTGTGTCCGAGTGGTCTGGCGTCAGCGCAGGCACGCTGAAGAACTTGGCTCGCATTGGCCTGCTAGCAGACGCGAATCACCTTCGCCCGCACGATGTCGTCGTTGCCCGAGTGGCCGCGGCGCTCGGGGCAACGCGCTCGACGAACCGGGATACCCAGCAGGGAGAGCGAACGCACACCGCCTTTCAGCGTGACTGGGATGCGGTTCGCCTCGTGGTGGAGCTGCTCATCGCGGCCGATGACCCTGCCACGAACGTTGAGGTGAACCCCCGAACTCGCTTGGTCGCCTTCCCGGAGTCCGCTCACCTGATCCAACAGGACTACGAGCTGCTCCATCTCAGTGAGCAGGCTCTGGAGCAGCAGTGCGCAGTTGATGTCCTACCGATCGGAGCCTGGTATGACGACCTTCAGACACGTCTCGCCGCGCTGTTCGAAGGGGAGGGGAAGATAGCCGCCTAGAAAGCAGAGCGGCACCCACATACCTGCCGCAAACAGAGTGGGTGCCGTCTGAAAGGCCAAGTGACCTCTCTCGAACCACTCCTGAGGTTACCAGCCATCGAGCCGAGACGTCTCCACGCGCGGGGGTCCCGGCTCGATGTGTCCTACCCATCTCTATGCGCCGAAACTGGTAGCCCATGCCGTCTTCATCAGATCGTGTCGGGGCTCACACGCGGTTCCCCGCGCCAATTAATCCAGGCCTATCCGTGAGCCCGAGCAACGCCAGCCATGCTCGCCGTACAAACCGGCACATCCATTCCTTGACAGCCCGGGAGCTCACCACAGCTCCCGGGCTCGCCTCATGAATCCTCGCCAGCCACTGCCAACGCGGCACACCCACGCTGTTCGCGTGGTCGGCGTATCAAACCCTGCAAATGCGGAGCGCCTGGGACCCCCAGTCCCAGGCCACTCGCGTGTCCAGGAAGAGGTGAAAACCCCCTAAAACACCTAACTGCATACCATCGCGCGGCTGAACTCCCTTCTCCCACAGGCAGAGTCAGCTGGCGATGAGGGTTTCCCTTACACCTCCTCGACAGGAGCAGATCATAGCTACCCGTCCGAGGGTTGGCTCACTCATGCCTGTTTCAGGCCAGGTGAGTACGCCAACCACAACCTCGTCCCCGACGGCGCCTCACGCGTCGTCCCCCTTCAGTTTTCGCGCCGGGGGCGCCGAAGTCCCCTCCACCCTTCGTGCCTCAGACGAGGCTCTTCTACTCACGCGCAGCATGCGTACGGCTCTGCGGTCTGCCGTGCGGTCTCTTCTGGATGACTCGCGTCTGGCGAGCTCCTGTGATCTGGTGCGCTTGGCCAGTGTGGTGCTGTTGGCCAAGGCACCTGTGTCGTCTGCGGTCGTGATGATGCTGCAGCGGGATCTCGCGGGGTGGCTCGGCTACGGCGTCTCGCACATCGCGCACACGGTCATCCCCCGTGTTCGGGAAAGCCACGCGGTCACCTGTGAGGTCAAGCGGGGGCCAACGGGGCGGGTCGAACGCTTGCGGTTGGAGCTGCTGCCGCTGCGCGAGGCACGCGCATCCGCGGCCGCGACTCCGCTGTCGGTGCTGATGCGCCGTGAGCTGGCGACTCTGCTGACCTTCTGTGAGGCGGTGTTCTGCCCCGGGTGGAACCCTAAGGACAGGGAAGCCACCCCTGCCGGCTTCATGGCCTCTCATCGGCCGAGGAAGGGCTCGGCGTCGGACCGGCTGGCAATGCTGCTGCTGGCTCTGGAGGCCCGTGACGATGGGCGGGTGCGGATGGCTCCTGGCCGTCTTCCTGCCGGATACAGCCGTGCGGAGGTCACGGTGGCGCGGCTCTTGGGGTGTGAGCCCGCGGACGGCGCTGCGGTGCTGCGGCGGCTGCTGGATTTCGGCGCGCTGGCGTGGCACCGGCCCGAGCTCTACGGACAGGAGCGCCTGATGATCCCCGCGGTACGGGAGGCGTTTGAGCGTGCCCGTGGGCGGGTTCACCATGTGCCGGTGCCGAGGGAGACCGCCCCTGGAGGAGACATGGCGCCTGCGCAGCAGTCGTCATGTGTTCGGTGTGGTGACGGCGCTGGCTTCCAGGAGGATCAGATTGAGGAGTTGGTGCTCGAGGGGGCGGGGTGGGCGCAGCTCTCGTTTGAGGATGTGACGGCTGAGGTTGTTGAGGCGGATAGTGCATGTGGGGATCAGGAGTCATTGCTGGCGCCTGGATCTGAGGCATCGCCGCAGGTCACAGCTGCTTGTCCGGGAGGATCGTCGTCGGAGGCTGGTGCAGCCCTCCACACGGACCACGCACCTGGGGCTGCTCCCTCTGTGATTCTTGCGCGTTCGTTGGGGTGTTTTTCCGGCTCTGCCGTTGGGGGTTGCGGTGGGCTGCCGGGACGCACGGGCGCACGCGAGGATCAGGCGGGTTTGCGTGCGCCGACGGTGCCGGTGTTCCGTGGAGCCGACAGCCCGCTGCGCGGGGAGAAGCCCGAAAGGGCTGGCGGGGGAGGGAAGTCTGGTCCTGCTGCTGCGATGTCGTTGCAGGCTTGGCGTTCTGTCTCTGGAGGGCCACCTCCAGTGTGGACGTCGCTTCCCGCAGGCTTGGAGCGAGTGCTGGAGCCTGTGGCCATGGTCTGGGGACGTGTTGATCGGATGGGTGCTCGGGAGGTGGTCAGGAAGGCTGTCTGGCGCCATCTCACCGCGATCCTCAACGTGTGCGGACCGGACGTGGATGCTGAGCGTGTGTTGCGGGAGCGGCTCAAGCGCAGGCTTGCCGAGCAGGGCGCAACCCACATCACCGATCCGGTGGGATGGTTGATGAGCCGTGGCTTGCCTCGCCGGTCTGTGTGCCTGGAGTCTCGCTGCGATGACGGACGCCGGATGGACACCCGGGCCGACTGCCAGGCCTGCGTGCTGCAGATTCTCGACGGCCGCGCCCTGCGCGCCCGCGCCGCCAAGCTGGCATCGGCGGCTCTCGGTGGCGACGGGGTAATGGCCAAGGCGGCTGGCGAGAAGGAGTTGTGTGCTCTGTGGCGGCGTGAGGCCGAGGCCACCGCCGCCCGGCATGCTGAGACCATCCGCATGCGGGAAGCCGCCGCGGCGGCCACGGCTGAGCACCGTGCCGAGGTTCAGGCTCGGCACGCTGCGTGGGAGGCTCAGCCATGCGCCGACTGCGGGCAACCCGAGTCGGCCGGCCTGTGCGGGAGTTGTCGTGACCGCCGTGAGGTCCCGACGTTCCAGCGCGAGGCCATCGACGTGGCGGTGGCAACCTGGGGCCTCGGCTCCAACGAGCAGGCCCAGCTGTGCGCCGAGCGGGTTGAGGCGGACGTCCGGCGTACCGTCGAACAGGCGGTTAAGGAACTGCGCGACACGGGCACCAGCCAGGCCGCGGCGTTGGACCTGGCCGAGCGCTTGGCCACGCAGTCGCATCTGCATGCCGTGCGCCAAGCAGCCTTGAACTGCCTGGCCACAGGAGGAAAGGCGCAAGAGGAGGCCGAGCGGGTCTTCGCCGCCGAAATGCGCTGCCGCCACTACCACGACAGCTGGGAAGCGGCACAAAAAGCGGCCGGGGAAGCATCCGAGAAGGCTCGGTGGAGAACCGCGCACCACCTTCTGGACCAGCAGCTTCGGGAGGTCCGGGCTATTCGGGCACGCGCCGTCGACACGGAAACCGAGCCTGACCCATACCAGGTGCAGGCCGACCGCGTACGCGCCGCGATGAACTGGTCCCCACCGTCACGACGCCTCTCCGCTCCAGGAACGCACCACGCCGCAGGTAAGGCCGTCGAGCTGACCGAGGCACGAGCGTGACACAACCCATGCCCGCCCGGCTCCTGGAGCCGCGCCCTCGAGGACAGCGGCAACCTCCGGCGCCGCGCCAAGAGATCGTGCAGAGCCCGTCCGCGGCCCGCAGTTCGAGGACCTCGGTGTTCGGGCATCGCAACTGAGCGCCTTCTCCGCGCCGGGGGTGCGGCCGAAGGTTGCCGAACTCTGTGCTAAGGCGAAACGGGTGGCATCGGAATGGCGGTCTGGTTGCCGGGATGGGTGAGCTCCGGCATCTCCTGTGCCACTTCCCAGGCGATGACGGTGCGGCCTTGCTGCTGGTAGGTGACCTGCTTGATGCGTTTGCGGACCTCGTAGGAGGCTCTGCCGCGTACGCCGTAGACCTCGACGAAGGTCACTGGGTCGGTGTCGACGAGGACGAAGTCCGGGAACACCGAGTCGCTGCGGTCCCAGCGCAGCGACTTGATCATTTTCCGGCCTGCGTCGGTCAGCGCGTCGGCCATGCGACGTTCGTAGGAGGACTCCACCGGAAGGTAGTTGTGGTTGGTGAGCATGTACGCGGCGTCGACGATGGTGAGGACGCGGGAGCGGGGACGTTGCTCGATGACCAGCAGGGCGATGCGGTGCGCGGTGTCGCCCGCGGCGGGGGAGAAGGCGGCGACGTAGGAACGCTTCCACCTCTCCAGCTGCTTGGCGGAGGCGTACAGGCCCCTGGGCAGGTGGCGCAGGGCGATCCGGTGCCCGTAGGTGCTGGGTTCGATCTTCTTGACCTCGCCGAGAATGAGCCCGCGCCGGGAGTGCCCCTGCGGGCGCGGTGCCAGCTGTTGCTGGAAGCTGCGGAACTGAGCTTGGTGGAGGTCTGCCGTCTCGGGTCGGAAGACCGGGACGATGTAGAGAGTGTCGGCCAGGGGGCGGGAGTCGATGGTGCACTCCTGCAGCACGCTGTGGAGCCGTGTCCGGCACGTGTGCCAGTGCCGGCGGTGGCCTCGCGGATGGCGCCACTGGTTGAGCTGGGATTCCTCCCACAGGAAGTGGGTCAGGCCTAACAGCCCAACGGGGCGTCGCGATGCGCTGGCGTCGTGCGTCTGGTCGGCTTCGGCCGGGGTGGTGGGGGAGGAGGCTGTCTGAAGGATCAGCGGGACATCGAGGCGGATCGATGTTCCGGTGTCGGTCTGCAGGATGCCGCTCTCGCTGTGGGGAGGGCGTCCGGACAGCTCGCCTTCGAGTTTGAAGAAGCCGCAGTGGTGGGCGTGCTGACTGCCTTCGTCGGGCCATCCGGCGAGATGGAACCGTCCGGCGCGGACGCGGATGACGAGTCGGGGCATGTGCTCGTGTGTTCCCCCGCACAGGCAGTAGGCACAGCCGTCCTCTGACCGGGCCTTGGAGAACAGGTGGGCGTAGCGGCCGGGGCTGCGGCGGACGAGGGCGAGCGGGATTTCCTGGCCGGCGATCACCACGCGTGGAGCGTGTGCGGCGCCGGAAGGGAGGCGCCGGGATCGATGGTGGGGCATGGGCAGGCGCATCAGGCGGCGGAGACGGTCATGGCCGCGGCTCCCTCGCTGCGGCGGCTCATCCGGGCGGCCGTCTGCATCAGGGCGGGAACGTAGCCGTGGCGGTGCCGGTGGATCTGTGCCGGGAGTCCCATGAGTGCCAGGGCGCCGGTGACGGTGCGGCCGCGGAACAGGGGAGCGGCGAGCATCTCCCATCCGGGCACTGGGCTCTGGGAGAGGGCGTGGCCTTCTGCGCGGATCTCCCGGGTGTAGCTGCTGGCGGGTGCATCATCGAGGTAGGCCTGAATGACCAGTCCGGCTGCGTCGGAGTGGAGAGGCGCTCGTATCAGTCGGTCGCGGACGCTCGGGGGGCACCGCGCCAGGGCGGTCTGGAAGTCGGCGCGCTTGGCGATGTTGGAGTGCAGGCATTGACGGGTGGAGGTCGCGCCGATCAGGACAGCGGAGAAGACCAGCACGACCTGCGCGGTCTGGCGCTGCAGGAGCGCGAGCTCGCGGTAGAGCACCCCGTCGTCAGACACGGCGGAGTCGGTCAGGCCTTCGCCTGGTGTGACGAGCCTGCCGCGTGCCAGGCCGTACTGCCCTTGGCGGGGATGCACGAAGGCATCCGCCCGGACGCCGGCGCTGAGTATGCGGTGCACGGTTGACTTCGTGTACTTCGTGTTCTCGATGATTCTCCACATGGGGTGGACCCCGGCCCCCAGTTCCTCGACGGCCTGGTACACGCGGAATACGCGCTCGTGCGAGGTGGGTTCCCCTGGTTCGAAGGGCGCTTCGATCGTCAACTCTCCCCCTCGATCATGAATTTGCCCTGACGTTCCGTGAGAAGAAACGGCAAGTCAGAGTGCTGCGGGTGCCTCATCTGTATCGCACGGCAGAACCATCGCGTTAGTGAATCTGCGTTACTGGCACTGCCCCTTCCAGTTACGCACGGCAAGCAGTCTGAATGCCGGTCATGAGGCCCTCGTTACCGAGGGCAAGGGCGGCAACCTGGGACGGAACCCGGCGAGGTGTGGTCCGACCCCACTGTGGAAGAGATCACCTCGTGACTCCGTGTGATGCATCGTGATCCGCTGCGAGATGCGCCCCCGTTACGGCATACGGATTCTGACCTGCGCCGACGGCGCCGAGGCCGATCGAGCGGTGCGGGGGCGAGGCGAGTCTGACACCGGGACCCGCGTTTCCCGCCACACGGGAAGTCCGCCGGGATGATCCGTGAGGCGGGACGGCGGGCCTGACATGGGGGTCGGGGTGCCGGGAAGCTGAAGGCGGGAGCAGTCAGAGGCGACCGCGCATGTGAACACCCTGACTGGCGCGGGCCAAAGGCACATGGATAACCGGCTCCGGGCTGGGCCCCCGATTCGACATGCGTAGGCGAGTACTGCGGCAGGGGCCGGCCGGTTCCCCGCAGAAATGCGCACCGTGCCCTCCGGCGCAGCGTGCCCAGTGGGCCCCTTAAGCCGTGCCAGAAGCCAGCGGTCCGGCGTGCGGGAGACTCACCCCCATCCTCCCGTCCGGTGGGAGCAGAGCCACCCTGGCGGCGCTCACCTCTGGATCAGGGCAGCCGGCCGGCCCACACTCCACCTGCTTGCCAACCCACTTGTCACGCCCTTCCGGGAGGACTCTCATGTGCTCGCGTGCCTTCTTCTCCTTCGCCGTCGTGCCCACGGCCCCTCCCGCGGTGGCCGCAGCCCCGCTGACTGGAATGCTGCCGCACGCGCAATCGGACCCGGCCCCGGCCCTCCCTCAGCGCGGGTCTGACGTCCCAGCCGCCCGGAACGCCGCCGAGCCGGGGCACTCGTGCCCCGGCTGCGGCCAGGCCATCCCCGGACGGGATTCCCAGGAGGCGGGAGCGACGCCCCCACACTGACCGCCCTGCGGGAGCTGTCCCGCCCGGCACCGCCTACGCCTTGCCCCCCGCCAGAAGGCCCCCCTTGGCTTGCCTGCGCAAGCACATCCACCTGAATGGAAGGGGCCGCAGCATGACTGCCATCCCGCGCCCGCAGCACGACCAGATGATTCCGGCACCGTCTCGCATTCCGCGCCCGATGTCCCAGGAGATTCCCTT
>NZ_JBHYJH010000176.1:0-18641 GCF_042740445.1 Streptomyces sp. NPDC059003
CCAGGGGCGGCAGCCCCTGGTTTCGGTGAAGGGGCGGGCCTGGGGCGCCCCGCGAAGGCCTACAGCCAGCCCGCGAACTCCAGCAACAGCTCCGCGTCCTGCTCCCGCCCCACCCGCAGCGCCCGCACCCCCGACTCCACGGCCCGGAACAACGTCCACCCCCGCAACCGCTCCTGATCCACATCGAGCGACTCGGCAAGCCGCTTCACCCGCCGCCGAGCCACCGCCGCCCCCGACGGCGAGGCGATCAGATCCTCCACCCGGTCCCGCACGAGCCGCGCCAGGTCGAACGCGCACTCACCGACGACCGGATCGGGGCCCACGGCCAGCCACGGCACGCGCTCGCCCGCGAGCACCTTGCTCTGCCGGAACGTGCCGTGCAGGAGCCGGTCCTCGCCGGGCGCGGCGAGGAGGTCGTCCCGCGCGGCGAGGGCCGCGTCGACGAGGGGAGCGACCTCCGCGTCACGGGAGGCCCGCATCGCGTCGGCCTGCCGCCCCGTCCGCTCGGCCACCGTCTCGAACCGGTGCCCCTCGGGCGGCGCCACCCACAGCCGCCGCAGCGTCCCGGCCGCCTCCAGCATCGACTTGGCCTCGGGCAGCGACCGCACGGACACGTCCCGCTGGAGACGCTCGATGAGCAGCGCGCCGTCGGCGTCGGCACCGGTGCCGTCGGGGCCGGAAGCCAGCAGGCGGGCCGCGCCGAGGCCGTCCCAGTGCGCGAGCGCGGCCCGCTCACTGAGCGGCCGCGACCTCGGCGGCACCAGCTTCAGGACCGCGGGCGTGCCGTCCTGCCGCCGTACGAGGACGACGAGGCTGCTGCGGCCCCCGGGCACCTGCACCCGCTCGACGGTCAGCTCCCACCGGGCCACGGCCTCCTCGGCCAGCTCCGGGAGCGCCCGCAGCCAGGCGTCGGTGCCGGCGTCGCGCGGCGTCTCGCCGAGCGCACGGACGAGGCGCGGCGGCGGTTCGAATGCCATGCGCGAGGTGTTCCTTTCCCATCCCAGCACAGCCCCAGCTGCCCTGTGTGCGTGTGCGGCGGCGGGTCACGCCCGCGGTGGCGCGGACGGGCTCCCGGGCCCGGCGGCCCGCTCCGCGAGCCCAGGGAAGGCTACGCTCCCGCCGCGCCAGCGCGCCGCCCGGACCGCCGCCTCCCGCAGTGCGTCGGCCGCGGCCCGGCGCCTGGCCCCGCCCGCGGCCCGCACGAGGTCCGCGTACACGCCCGCGACCCGCTCCTCCAGCTCGGCGGCGAGCCGCACGGCCGCCGCCGAGTCCGGCACCGGGAACGGCAGCGCGTACGCGGCCGCCGACGCCTCCGGCTCGCCGTCGAGCGCGCGCACCGCCCGGCGCAGCTCGTCGCGCCGCGCCCGGTGCGCGTCGTACGCCGTGCGGGCCTCGGCCCGGCGCGCGTCACCGATGCGGCCGCCGACGACCCCGTACCCGTACACGGCCGCGTGCTCGGCGCGCAGGGCCGCCTGGACGGCCTTCAGCTCGGCCGCGGTCTCGTCGTGCTCGCTCACTTGTGGTCCTCCGTCAGCAGGTAGGCGTGTGCCGCGCCCGCCGCCGCGACGGACGCGAGCAGCCGGGCGAGCTCCGCGGGCGCGGCCACGAGCTGCTTGCCGCGCCGCCCGGCGAGGTCCCGCTCCGCCGCCGCGAGGAAGCGCAGGGCCTCCTTCTCGTCGGCGGGCACCGAGGCGGAGGGGGAGGGCGTGCCGGGCGGCGGTGACGTGGCGGGCAGGCCTTCGGCGAGGACCTTCTCGTGCCGGGCCACCTCCGCCCGCAGCGGCTTCAGGCGCCCCGCGAGCGCGGAGTGCGCGGCGAGCACGGCGTCGTACCGCAGGAGCAGCGCGGCGCTGTCCCGGGCCGCCCGCGCCCGCAGCCGGTTCTCGGCGGCGGGGCGGCCGTCGGCGGAGCCGGAGTCCGAGCAGCCGGTGAGCAGCGCCGCCCCGGCGGCGCCGGCGGCCCCGGCGAGCAGGCTTCTTCGGCGCGGGCGGGACCACGAAGGGGTGAGATGCGAGGGCACGGCGGACGTCCTCGGGAGGTGGGCCGCGAACGGCAGGAAGGGCGGGGGAGGGCCGGGGGGCCGGTGATCACCGTACCCGCGCCCTGCGCTCGTACGTGCGAGCGGCTCGGCCCCCGGGCACGAGCGGGCGGACGGTGGACGGCAACACCCTCCGGGACCGGATACCCTTTGACCTGACACGCGACGATCCCACAACAGCACACGCGGCCGAGGAGTCACCCGGATGAGCACCACCCAGAGCGAGAGGCTGCGAGAACTGCTGGAACCGCTCGTCAGCTCCCAGGGTCTCGATCTCGAAGAGATCGAAGTGGCCTCGGTCGGACGCAAGCGCGTGCTGCGAGTCGTCGTCGACTCCGAGGACGGCGTGGATCTGGATGCGATCGCGGATGTGAGCCGGGCGCTCTCCGCGAAGCTCGACGAGACCGACGCCATGGGCGACGGAGAGTACGACCTGGAGGTCGGCTCCCCGGGCGCCGAGCGCCCCCTGAAGGAGCGGCGCCACTACGACCGCGCCGTCGGACGGCTCGCGAAGTTCCAGCTGGCCGAGGGCGGCGAGCTGGTCGCGCGCATCCTGAAGGTGGACGACGAGGGCGTCGACCTGGAGGTGCCGGGCGTGAAGGGGCGCAAGCCCACCGCCCGCAGGCTCGCCTTCGACGCGATCGACAAGGCGCGCGTGCAGGTCGAGTTCAACCGCAAGGACATGAAGGACATGAAGGAAGAGGAGGAGGCGTAGCCGTGGACATCGACATGAGTGCCCTGCGGGGCTTGGTACGGGAGAAGGAGATCTCCTTCGACCTGCTGGTCGAGGCGATCGAGTCGGCCCTCCTCATCGCCTACCACCGCACCGAGGGAAGCCGCCGCCACGCGCGCGTGAAGCTCGACCGCGACAGCGGCCACGTGACGGTCTGGGCGAAGGAGGACCCCGAAGATCTCGAGGAGGGCCAGGAGGCCCGCGAGTTCGACGACACCCCGTCCGACTTCGGCCGGATCGCCGCCACCACCGCCAAGCAGGTCATCCTGCAGCGGCTGCGCGACGCCGAGGACGACGCGACGCTCGGTGAGTACGCGGGCCGCGAGGGCGACATCGTCACCGGCGTCGTCCAGCAGGGCCGCGACCCGAAGAACGTCATGGTCGACATCGGCAAGCTGGAGGCCATCCTGCCCGCGCAGGAGCAGGTGCCGGGCGAGGAGTACCCGCACGGCATGCGCCTGCGCAGCTATGTGGTGCGGGTGGCCAAGGGTGTGCGCGGCCCGTCCGTGACGCTGTCGCGCACGCACCCGAACCTGGTGAAGAAGCTGTTCGCGCTGGAGGTCCCCGAGATCGCCGACGGGTCGGTGGAGATCGCCGCCATCGCGCGTGAGGCCGGGCACCGCACCAAGATCGCGGTCCGGTCGACCCGGTCCGGGCTCAACGCCAAGGGCGCCTGCATCGGCCCGATGGGCAGCCGGGTGCGCAACGTCATGGGCGAGCTCAACGGCGAGAAGATCGACATCGTCGACTGGTCCGACGACCCCGGCGAGATGGTCGCGCACGCGCTGTCCCCGGCGCGGGTCAGCAAGGTCGAGATCGTCGACCTGGCCGGGCGCTCCGCGCGCGTGACCGTGCCGGACTACCAGCTGTCGCTCGCCATCGGCAAGGAGGGCCAGAACGCCCGCCTCGCGGCCCGTCTGACCGGCTGGCGGATCGACATCCGGCCGGACACCGAGCAGACCGGCCAGGACTCCGAGGGCTGACCCCCTCGCGGGGGAGGGTCCGCGCGCCCGGGAAAACCAGTTGCGCGGACCGCCCTCGCCCTGGTCACGTATTGATCAAGACAACAGCCGTTCGATTTTTGCCCCAAAGGGGTGAGGTCGGTACGGGGAGGTAGACTTAAGCGTGTCTGGCCGGACGCATGCCCGCGCACGCCCTGAGCGCACCTGTGTGGGGTGCCGGGAGCGAGCGGCCAAGAGCGATCTGCTGCGCACCGTGGCGGTCGAGGGCGTTTGCGTCCCCGATCCAAGCGGTACGCTGCCCGGCCGGGGTGCGTATGTACACCCCGCCCTGGTCTGTCTCGACCTGGCGGTCCGCCGCCGGGCGTTCCCCCGGGCCCTTCGAGTCCAGGGACCGCTCGACACCGCGCGGTTGCGCGGGAATGTCGAGGCAGCCGAGACCGTTGCCCCGTCGGCAACACCGTAAGACCGTCGCACGGAACCCCGTGCGGCCGTGGTACCTCGCGAGTTGGAAGTAGGTCGAGATTGCGATGAGCACTCGATGAGTACGCGATGAGTACGCCCATGAAGTAGCGACGGTCCGGCGGTAACCCGGACCTAAAAGGAGCGAAGTGGCTAAGGTCCGGGTATACGAACTCGCCAAGGAGTTCGGGGTTGAGAGCAAGGTCGTCATGGCCAAGCTCCAAGAACTCGGTGAATTCGTACGTTCGGCGTCCTCGACGATCGAGGCGCCCGTAGTACGCAAACTGACAGACGCACTGCAGCAGGGCAACGGCTCCGGAAAGCCCGCCCCGCGCAAGGCCGCCGCGAAGCCCGCGGCACCCTCTCCCGCGCAGGCCGCCAAGCCGGCCGCGCCCAAGCCGGCCCCGAAGCCCGCGGCCGCCGAGAAGCCGGCCGCCCCGGCCGCTCCGGTGACCCCCGCGGCCCCGGGTCCGCGTCCGACGCCGGGTCCCAAGCCCCCGGCGCCCAAGCCCGCCCCCGCGGCTCCGGCCCCGGCCGCGCCCGAGTTCACGGCGCCGCCGGCCGCTCCGGCCGCCGCGTCGAACGCTCCGGCCGCGCCGCGTCCGGGCGCCCGTCCGGGTGCCCCGAAGCCCGGTGCCCGTCCGGCCGCGCCCGGTCAGGGCCAGGGCCAGGGTCGCGGCGACCGCGACCGCGGTGACCGTCAGGGTGCCCCGCGCCCCGGCGGCCAGGGTGGCGCCCCGCGTCCCGGCGGTCGTCCCGCCGGACCGCGTCCGGGCAACAACCCCTTCACGTCCGGCGGCTCCACCGGCATGGCGCGCCCGCAGGCGCCCCGTCCCGGCGGCGCGCCGCGTCCCGGCGGCCCCGGTGCCCCCGGCGGTCCCCGTCCGCAGGGCGGTCAGGGTGGCGGCCAGGGCGGTCCGCGTCCGCAGGGCGGTCAGGGCGGCTCCCGTCCGTCCCCGGCCGGCATGCCGCGCCCGCAGGCGCCGCGTCCGGGCGGCGGCCCCGGCGGTAACCGTCCGAACCCGGGCATGATGCCGCAGCGTCCCGCCGCGGGCCCGCGTCCCGGTGGTGGCCCCGGCGGTGGCCGTGGTCCCGGCGGCGGCGGTCGTCCCGGTGGCGGCGGCGGTCGTCCCGGCTTCGCCGGTCGTCCCGGCGGTCCCGGTGGCGGCGGCGGTGGCTTCGCCGGTCGTCCCGGTGGTCCGGGCGGCGGCGGTGGCGGCGGCGGTCGTCCCGGCGGCGGCGGTGGCTTCGGCGGCCGTCCCGGCTTCGGTGGCCGTCCCGGCGGTCCCGGTGGCCGTGGTGGCACGCAGGGCGCCTTCGGCCGTCCCGGCGGTCCCGCGCGGCGCGGTCGCAAGTCGAAGCGGCAGAGGCGCCAGGAGTACGAGGCCATGCAGGCCCCGTCGGTCGGCGGCGTGATGCTGCCTCGCGGCAACGGCGAGACCGTTCGCCTGTCGCGCGGTGCCTCCCTCACCGACTTCGCCGAGAAGATCAACGCCAACCCGGCGTCGCTCGTCGCGGTGATGATGAACCTCGGCGAGATGGTCACGGCCACGCAGTCCGTCTCCGACGAGACGCTGCAGCTCCTCGGCGACGAGATGAACTACACGGTTCAGATCGTCAGCCCCGAGGAGGAGGACCGCGAGCTGCTCGAGTCGTTCTCCATCGAGTTCGGCGAGGACGAGGGCGGCGAAGAGGCGCTCATGTCCCGCCCGCCGGTCGTGACCGTCATGGGTCACGTCGACCACGGTAAGACCCGCCTGCTCGACGCCATCCGCAAGACGAACGTCGTCGCGGGCGAGGCCGGTGGCATCACCCAGCACATCGGTGCCTACCAGGTCGCGACCGAGGTCAACGGCGAGGACCGCGCGATCACCTTCATCGACACCCCGGGTCACGAGGCGTTCACCGCCATGCGTGCCCGCGGTGCGAAGTCGACCGACATCGCGATCCTCGTGGTGGCGGCCAACGACGGTGTCATGCCGCAGACGGTCGAGGCCCTGAACCACGCCAAGGCGGCCGACGTGCCGATCGTGGTCGCGGTCAACAAGATCGACGTCGAGGGCGCCGACCCGACCAAGGTGCGCGGTCAGCTGACCGAGTACGGCCTGGTGGCCGAGGAGTACGGCGGCGACACGATGTTCGTCGACATCTCCGCCAAGCAGGGTCTGCACATCGACGAGCTCCTTGAGGCCGTCGTCCTCACCGCGGACGCCTCGCTCGACCTGCGGGCCAACCCGGAGCAGGACGCGCAGGGCATCGCGATCGAGGCCCACCTGGACAAGGGCCGCGGCGCCGTCGCGACCGTCCTGGTCCAGCGCGGCACGCTGCGCGTCGGTGACACGATGGTCGCCGGTGACGCGTACGGCCGTGTCCGCGCGATGCTCGACGACAAGGGCGAGAACGTGGAAGAGGCGGGTCCGTCGACCCCGGTCCTCGTCCTCGGTCTCACCAACGTCCCGGGCGCGGGCGACAACTTCCTGGTGGTCGACGAGGACCGTACGGCCCGTCAGATCGCCGAGAAGCGCGCCGCCCGCGAGCGCAACGCCGCGTTCGCCAAGCGCGTCCGCCGCGTCTCGCTCGAGGACCTGGACAAGGTGCTCAAGGCCGGCGAGATCCAGCAGCTCAACCTCATCATCAAGGGTGACGCTTCTGGTTCCGTCGAGGCCCTCGAGTCCTCCCTGCTCCAGCTGGACGTCGGCGAGGAGGTCGACATCCGCGTGCTGCACCGCGGCGTGGGTGCGGTCACCGAGTCGGACATCGACCTGGCCATGGGCTCCGACGCCATCGTCATCGGCTTCAACGTCCGTGCGGCAGGCCGTGCCGCGCAGATGGCGGAGCGCGAGGGCGTCGACGTCCGCTACTACTCGGTGATCTACCAGGCCATCGAGGAGATCGAGGCGGCCCTCAAGGGCATGCTCAAGCCGGAGTACGAAGAGGTCGAGCTCGGCACGGCGGAGATCCGCGAGGTCTTCCGCTCGTCCAAGCTGGGCAACATCGCGGGTGTGCTCATCCGCTCCGGCGAGGTCAAGCGGAACACCAAGGCCCGCCTGCTGCGCGATGGCAAGGTCATCGCGGAGGAGCTCAACATCGTGGGCCTGCGTCGCTTCAAGGACGACGTCACCGAGATCCGCGAAGGGTTCGAGGGCGGTATCAACCTCGGCAACTTCAACGACATCAAGGTCGACGACGTCATTGCGACGTACGAGATGCGCGAGAAGCCGCGGGCATAGCGTCTGCGGGGCGGGGGTTGCCCGGGGTTTCCCCGGGCGGCCCCCGCCGCTTTATCGGCGCTTCGCGCCTCGTCCTCAAACGCCGGACGGGCTGAATTCCACGGCAAGATTCAGCCCCTCCGGCGTTTGAGGAGCGGGGTCTGGGGCGGAGCCCCAGGACGGGAACGGGTAGGGGCGGCGGGGGCGAATATCCGTCGAGCCGGACCGCCCACTCGTTGTACGGTTCTGGTGACCCTGCCAACCACGCGCGGGGCGCGATCCCGGACCGGCGGGACATCCGGCACACACATGTATGTGGGGACTCTGTCCTTCGACCTGCTCCTCGGCGACGTACATTCGCTGAAGGAGAAACGCTCCCTCGTCCGCCCGATCGTGGCGGAACTCCAGCGGAAGTACGCGGTCAGCGCCGCGGAGGTCGGCCACCAGGACCTGCACCGCAGGAGCGAGATCGGCCTGGCGCTGGTCTCCGGGGACGCGGGGCACCTCACCGACGTACTGGACCGGTGCGAACGGCTCGTCGCCGCCCGGCCCGAGGTGGAGCTGCTGTCGGTGCGACGGCGGCTGCACGGCGACGAAGACGATTAGAACGACCAGCGACGAGCACAGCACAGAAGGAGACGAGCAGTGGCCGACAACGCGCGGGCGAAGAGGCTGGCGGACCTCATCCGAGAGGTGGTGGCCCAGAAGCTGCAGCGCGGGATCAAGGACCCGCGGCTCGGCTCGCATGTCACCATCACGGACACCCGGGTCACGGGTGACCTGCGGGAGGCGACCGTCTTCTACACGGTCTACGGCGACGACGAGGACCGCGCGGCCGCGGCCGCGGGTCTGGAGAGCGCCAAGGGCGTGCTCCGGTCGGCGGTCGGCCAGGCCGCGGGCGTGAAGTTCACGCCGACCCTGGCGTTCGTCGCGGACGCCCTGCCGGACAACGCGCGGGCCATCGAGGACCTGCTCGACCGGGCGCGGATCTCGGACGCCAAGGTGCGCGAGGTGTCCGCGGGCGCCGAGTTCGCGGGCGACGCCGACCCGTACCGGAAGCCGGAAGACGACGCCGACGAGGCCGAGGGCAAGGGCGGCGACGCCTCCTCATGAGCAAGCGCAGTTCCAGTGGTACGACGCCGGACGGACTTGTCATCGTCGACAAGCCGTCCGGCTTCACTTCGCACGACGTGGTCGCCAAGATGCGGGGCATCGCCAAGACCCGCCGCGTCGGGCACGCCGGCACCCTCGACCCGATGGCGACCGGCGTCCTCGTGCTCGGCGTCGAGCGCGCCACCAAGCTCCTCGGCCACCTCGCGCTGACCGAGAAGGAGTACCTGGGCACGATCCGGCTCGGCCAGACCACGGTCACGGACGACGCCGAGGGGGAGATCACCGCCTCGGTGGACGCCTCGGGCGTGAAGCGCGACGCCATCGACGCCGGCATCGCCGAGCTCAGCGGCGACATCATGCAGGTGCCGTCGAAGGTCAGCGCCATCAAGATCGACGGCAAGCGGTCGTACAAGCGGGCGCGCGAGGGCGAGGACTTCGAGATCCCGGCCCGCCCGGTGACGGTCTCGGCCTTCACCGTGTACGACATCAGGGACGCCGTCGCCGAGGACGGCACCCCCGTCCTCGACCTGGTCGTCTCCGTCGTCTGCTCGTCCGGCACCTACATCCGGGCGCTCGCCCGCGACCTGGGCGCGGGCCTCGGCGTCGGCGGCCATCTGACGGCGCTGCGCCGCACCCGCGTCGGGCCGTACAAGCTGGACACCGCGAAGACCCTCGACCAGCTCCAGGAGGAGCTGACGGTGATGCCGATCGCGGACGCGGCGGACCGGGCCTTCCCGCGCTGGGACGTCGACGAGCGGCGGGCCCGGCTCCTCATGAACGGCGTGCGGATCGAGATGCCCGACGAGTACGCGGGCGCGGGTGCCGTCGCCGTGTTCGGCCCCGAGGGTCAGTTCCTGGTCCTGGCCGAGGAGTCGAAGGGCAAGGCCAAGAGCCTCGCCGTGTTCGCCTGAGGATTCCCCTCTGCGCCCGAGGGTTCCCTGAAGGCTCCCCGAAGGGTTCTCCCGGGGGAGATTCCCGCTCTTTCGCCGTGGAACGGCGCACAGCAGGCCGCCGCAGTGCGCCGCTCCACGGTTCCCCCCTCTGCCCCCCTCTCAAGGTGTATCCACCCACGCCGGTCTCTTCACCCCTACGGGCAGGCGCTCGGAGTGAACCGAGGGAGCGGAAGGGGGCGCGTTCGGTTCGCGTCCTGTGCCGCTGATCACTGTCGACTTACGGTCAAAGGGACTCGCGGAGGCGGGTGGCGCTGGGGAGGTCGACCATGGCGGGACGGGGCCCGCGGGCCCGGGGCGGCGGGGACCGGGTCCGGGCCCGGAGCGAGGGGACGGCGGGTCGGGACGCGTGGCGGGAGCCCGAGCGGTCCCTGGTGCGCATCTGTGACCTGGCCGGGCGACCGCGCGGCGCCGGATTCGCCGCCGACGAGCTCGGCACCGTGATCACCAGCCACGAG
This sequence comes from Streptomyces sp. NPDC059003, assembly GCF_042740445.1. NCBI lineage: Bacteria > Bacillati > Actinomycetota > Actinomycetes > Kitasatosporales > Streptomycetaceae > Streptomyces > Streptomyces sp. NPDC059003. Next base: position 9,923 of record NZ_JBHYJH010000176.1, read on the forward strand.
GCCGTCGACGGACTCGCCCGGATCGTGCTGCACGCGCCGGGCGAGCGCACCTGCGTGGTGGCCGCCGACGCCGTGACGGCGCTGCCCGAGGCCGACCTCGCGCTCGTCCGCACCGAAGGGCTCGGCCTCAAGCCGCTGCCCGTCACCGTGCGCGACGCCGTGCCGGTCGGCACCTATGTGCGGCTCGCCGCCGGAGGGTGGCGGCAGGCCCGGGTCCTGGACGCGTCGTCGGTGACGTACGCCGCGACGGACCGCTTCCACGTCGTGGACGCCGCCATGGAGCTGGCCATCGGCACGGACGGCGCGGACGCGCTGCGGCTCGGCGGCGGCGCCGCGGGCGGGCCCGTGCTCGACGCCTCGTCCGGCGCGGTGCTCGCCGTCCTCGCCACCGCCCTGCACGCCCCGCACCGGGCCGCCGGGTTCGCCGTGCCGCTGCGGGACGTGGCCGCCGCGGACCCGCACGGGCCGCTCGCCGCCCTCCTCGCGCGCAACGCGGCGACCGTCCCCGGCTACGGCCACGACCTGAACCTGGCGGGCGCCCTGCACCTCACGGCCACCTGCCTGGGCTCCGACGGCCCGCGCACCCCGCACCCCGACCCGGTCGAACGGCCCGACACCGCCGGTGAGTTCACCGCCTTCACACACGGCCCGGCCCGGGTGCTCGGCCTCGTCGGCGACCCCGGCACCGGCCGCACCACGGAGCTCGCCGCGCTCGCCGCCCGCCGCGCCCGGGGCCCCGAACCCACCCCCACCCTGTGGCTGCGCGGCGCCGACCTGCGGGACGCCGACACGTCCGTGGCCGACGCGGTGGCGCGCGCCCTGGAGCGGGCCGGACGCATCCTGTCCGCGTCGGAGGACGTGCGGACCGCGGACGGCGGGCTCGGCGACATCTCCGCGGGGCGCGTCGCCCGGCTCGTCCGCGACGCCGGCCGGCCCCTGCTGCTCCTGCTCGACGGCCCCGAGGAGATGCCGCCCGTGCTCGCGCACCGGCTCGCCGAGTGGAGCGCGGGGACCGCGGGATGGCTGCGGGACACCGGGACGCGGCTCGTCGTGGCCTGCCGCCCGGAGTACTGGGAGCAGGCCGGGGCGCACTTCCCCGCCGGGGTGCTGCACAGTGCGGGGGAGGGCGCCGCGGGGGAGGGTGCCGCGGGTGACGGCTTCGGCGGGCCCCTGCCCGGCCTGGGCGGCCCGCTGTCCGGCTTCGGCGGCTCCGGGCCCGGCTTCGGCGAGGCCCTGCCCGGCTGCGTACGGCTCGGCGACCTGCCGGAGCGGGAGGCGCGCCGGGCCCGCGCGCGCTACGGCATCCCGGACGGGGCGCTCGCCGAGGCCGACGCGCGGCATCCGCTGGCCCTGCGGCTGCTGTCCGAGGTGCGGGCCGCGGTGCCGGGCGTGCCGGCGGGGCGGCCGGGCCGCGAGGAGGTCTTCTCGGCGTATCTGGACCTGGTGAGCCTGCGCGTCGCCGTGCGGCTCGCGGCGGCGAACGGACTGCGCGGGTCCGGTGTGCGGCGGCTCGCGGCGAAGGTGTCCGGGCAGGTGCACGAGGCGGCCCGGCGGTGCCTCGGGCCGGGGCAGGGCGAGCTCGACCGGGCGTCGTTCGAGGAGGTGTTCCCGTGGGGGAGCCTGCCGGGCAAGGGGACCGACGGCTGCACGGGCTGGGCGTCCGCGGTGCTCGCGGAGGGGCTGCTCGTGCCCGCGGGCGCCGGGTACCGCTTCGCGCACGAGGAGGTCGCCGACTGGCTTCAGGGGACGCATCTGGACGTGGGCGGGGCGCTCGCCTCGCTGGTGCACCGGCACGCGGAGGACGCGGCGGGCGCGGCCGGCGGGGCGCTGTCCGTGCGGTCCCTGCCCGTGCCGCGGCACCGGATCGGCCCGGTCCTCCAGGCCCTGCTGCTCCTGGAGCGGCAGCGGGGCCCGGGTGAACTGGCGGTCCAGCTGGGGGAGTTGGCCGGGTCCCTGGAGGTCCTTGACCGCTGCGCGCCGGAGGTGCGCGGCGAGGGCCGCGTGGCCGACGCCCGGTGGTGGGCCCAACATCTGCTGGGCGAGGCCCTCTTGCGGGTCGGTGACGCGCGGCCCTACCTGGGAGTGCTGCAATCGCTCGCCGCGCAACGGCAGTTCGCCCCCGATTTCTGGATGAGCCTGCCCCTGGCGGACCCGGACAAGTACGACCTGCTGCGGGCCGTCGTGCCGCACGACGGCCCGCCGGGCACGCCGGGCCGCGTCCTGGACACCGTCGCCGAGCGGCTCGCCGCCGACCCCGGCGGCGTCCAGCGGCACCTGACCCGCTGGTTCACCGACGAGAGCCCGCTGCGCGCGACCCCGCACGCCACCGTCGCCTCCGCCGCCCAGGCCCTGCTGCACACCCACCGGCACCGCGCCATCGACGACCTCACCGAAGCCCTCGTCGACTGCGCCCACGCCCGCGGCGACGAACTGCTCGGCGCGCTCGCCGAGGACGAGCCGTCCGCGGTGTGCCGCGCCGTCGACCGCTGGGCGCACGACGACCGGCCGGGGCGCCGCGTCGCCGCCGCCGCGTACGGCCTGCGCGCCGCCCCGCACGTCACCAGCGACGCCGACCGCACCCTCCTGCGGTACGCGGCCTACGCCCTGCTCTCCCGGCCCGGCGACGACACCCTGCACGGCACCGCGCTCGCCCTGCTCGTCCGCGACCCGCAGACCCGCGCACGCCATCTGCCGGCCGCCCTGAAACGGTTCACCGCGGGCGACCCCCGACTGCCCGCGAGCGCCCTCGCCGCCGCCCTGACCACCCACCCCGAGACGGTGCTCACCGCCTTCCGGGCCCGCCTGCGCGCACCGGACAGCGACGCCTGCGAGGTCCTGCGCAGCCTCGCCGACGTCACCGCGCCCGCCCTGGTGCGCCGCGTCGCGCTCCTCATCCAGGAGCACGCGGAGCAGTCCCCCCAGACGGCCGCCGCCGCGGCGGCCTACGTCGACCTGCGGCTCGAACAGGGGCCCGGCGTGCGGGGCGCCCTGATTCCGCTGGTCACGGAGTTGCTGCGGAGCCGGTCCCAGGACGTGCGGATCGCCCTCGCGCCGGTGCTCGCCGCGCCCGGCACCGAGGCCTCCGGGCCGCTGCGCGCCGACCTGCTCGACCTGCTGCTCGGCCAGGAGCGGGAGCCCGCCGTCGTCGAGGCGGTGCTGCACGCGGTCTGCGGGCGCGCCGACGCGTCCGCCGCCGCAGTGGACACGGAGCGCGACCGTCGCCTCGTACACCGCATCGGGCTGCTCCTCGGCCGCACCCCGGAGGGCGCGACGCGCTTCGACCGCGCCCTGGTCGACCAGGCGCGCCGGGCGCCGGACTTCGCCGCGCGGCTGGCCCGCTGGATCGCCGCATCTCCGGGCGAGTGGGACGCCCTCGTCGGCCCGAGCGCCCGCCGCACCGTCGAGGGCGTCGCGGACGCGGTCCCGGCGTGAGCTCCGCCACCCCGGCCGATGCTGGCGACAACCTGTCGGCATGGCACTCTTAGACCTGCGCAATCGGCAAGGGAACGTACGGACGTACACGACGTACACGGGTTCGGCGAGGAGCGAAGACAGTGCAGCGCTGGCGTGGCTTGGAGGACATTCCCCAGGACTGGGGGCGCAGCGTCGTCACCATTGGTTCCTACGACGGTGTGCACCGCGGGCACCAGCTGATCATCGGCCGCGCGGTGGCCCGCGCCCGCGAGCTCGGCGTGCCCGCCGTGGTCGTCACCTTCGACCCGCACCCGAGCGAGGTCGTCCGCCCCGGCAGCCACCCGCCGCTGCTCGCCCCGCACCACCGGCGCGCCGAGCTGATGGCGGACCTCGGCGTGGACGCCGTGCTCATCCTGCCGTTCACGACGGAGTTCTCGAAGCTGTCGCCCGCCGACTTCGTCGTGAAGGTCCTCGTCGACAAGCTGCACGCCAAGGCCGTCGTCGAGGGCCCCAACTTCCGCTTCGGCCACCGGGCCGCGGGCAACGTCGAGGTGCTCGCCGAGCTCGGCGAGACCTATGACTACGAGGTCGAGGTCATCGACCTGTACGTCAGCGGCGAGGCGGGCGGCGGACAGCCGTTCTCCTCCACGCTCACGCGCCGCCTCGTCGCCGAGGGCGACGTCGAGGGCGCCCGCGAGATCCTGGGCCGCCCGCACCGCGTCGAGGGCGTCGTCGTCCGCGGCGCCCAGCGCGGCCGCGAGCTCGGCTTCCCCACCGCCAACGTGGAGACGCTGCCGCACACCGCGATCCCCGCGGACGGCGTGTACGCCGGGTGGCTGCACGCCCAGGGCGAGGCCATGCCCGCCGCCATTTCCGTTGGCACGAATCCGCAGTTCGACGGCACGGAGCGCACTGTCGAGGCGTACGCGATCGACCGCGTCGGGCTTGACCTGTACGGCCTTCATGTCGCCGTGGACTTCCTCGCCTTTGTGCGGGGGCAGGCGAAGTTCGAGTCCATCGACGCGCTGCTTGTTGCCATCGGCGACGACGTGAAGAAGGCGCGGGCTCTGGTCGAGGACGTTGACGTGGACCTGGGCTGAGGTCGATCGCCCTTCGGGCTCGTCCTCAATCGCCGGACGGGCTTGATTTTGTGCTGATCGCCGTCGCCCAGTGGCAGGCCACCTGGGCGACGCCCGTACCGGAGAGCACGGGCAGGTCCTTCGTACGGCAGTCCCGGGCTACCCCTGCCCGCTCGGCTTCGCCCCCGGCGAGAATCTGGCAGCGCGCGTGGAAGCGGCAGCCAGAGGGGACCCGGGACGGGTCCGGAGGCTCCCCGGTGAGGACGATCGGCTCGCCCTCCGCTTCCGGCAGGACCGACAACAGCGCTTGGGTGTACGGGTGCTGAGGTGCCGTCAGGACCTCCTCGACGGCGCCGGTCTCGACGATCCGGCCCAGGTACATCACCGCCACCCGGTCCGCGATGTTCCAGGCCAGGCCCAGGTCGTGGGTGACGACGAGGGCGGACAGGCCGAGCTCGTCGCGCAGGCGGAGGAGCAGGGCCAGGATCTCGCCGCGCACGGACGCGTCCAGGGACGCCACCGGCTCGTCCGCGACGATGAGTTCGGGCTGAAGGACGAGCGCGCCCGCGATGACGACGCGCTGGCGCTGCCCGCCGGACAGCTCGTGCGGGTAGCGCAGGAAGAACCGCTCCGGCGGCCGCAGGCCCGCCCGTGACAGGGCCTGCGCGACGGCCTCCTGCTCGTCCCCGGAGTACCCGTGGATGCGCAGGCCCTCGGCCACGGCGTCGTACACCGTGTGCCGCGGGTTGAGCGAGCCGCTCGGGTCCTGGAGGACCAGCTGCACCCGCTTGCGGTACGCCTTCAGGGCGCGGCCCCTGTAGCTGAGCGGCCTGCCGTCGAACGTGACCCGGCCCGACGTGGGCGGCACCAGGCCGAGCAGGGACCGTGCGAGCGTCGTCTTGCCGCAGCCGGACTCGCCGACGAGCGCGACGATCTCGCCCTGCCCGATGTCGAGGTCCACGCCGTCCACGGCCCGCGCCGGGTCCGCGCCCCGGCGCCCGGGGAACGTGATGTGCAGCTCGGACGCGGTGAGCAGCGGCGTCGACTCGGCCGGCCGCGGGGGCGGGGTGAGGGTGGATTCGGTGGTCATGCGCGTCTCCTCGCGGCCGCGGGCCCGTGATTCCTGGTGGCGTACGTCGTCATGGCGCCCCCTCCACCGCCGACGCCTGCTGGGCCGGGACCTGGCCCACGTGGACGCACGCCGCCCGGTGGACCGGGCCCGCGGTACGCAGGTCCTGGTCGTGGTCCGCGCAGCTGTCGAGGGCGACGGGGCAGCGCGGGTGGAACGTGCAGCCGGACGGCAGCGCCGAGGGGTCCGGCGGGTCGCCGGGCAGGCCGCGGGGCGCGAACCGCGAGCCCGGGTCGCCGATGCGCGGGAACGCCGCCGACAGGGCCTTGCCGTACGGGTGCTGCGCGTGCTCGTACACGTCCCGGGCGGGGCCCTCCTCGACGACCCGGCCCGCGTACATCACCGCGAGGCGGTCGCAGGTGTCGGAGAGGACCGCCAGGTCGTGGCTGATCATGATGAGGCCCAGGTCCTGCTCGGACACGAGGCGCTCGATCAGGCGCAGGATCTGCGCCTGGATCATCACGTCGAGCGCGGTGGTCGGCTCGTCGGCGATGATCAGGCGCGGGTCGCAGGCGAGCGCCATCGCGATCATCACGCGCTGGCGCTGGCCGCCGGAGAGCTCGTGCGGGTACGCGTCCGCGCGGGCGCCGGGCAGGCCCACGTGCTCCAGGAGCTCACGGGCCTTCTTCTTCGCGCCGGCCGGGGTCGCCTTCCTGTGCAGCAGGATCGGCTCGGCGATCTGGTCGCCGATGCGGTGCACCGCGTTCAGCGAGTGCATCGCGCCCTGGAAGACCACGGACGCGCCCGCCCAGCGGACCGCGCGCACCCGGCCCCACTTCATCGTGAGCACGTCCTCGCCGTCGAGCAGGATCTCGCCGGTCACCTTCGTCCCGGCGGGCAGCAGGCGGAGCAGGGCCAGGGCCAGCGTGGACTTGCCGCAGCCCGACTCGCCCGCGACGCCCAGCTTCTGCCCGGCGGCCACGGTCAGGTCGACCCCGCGGACGGCGGCGGCCCCGGACGCGTACGTCACTTCGAGGTTCCTGACGTCGAGCAGCGGCTGCCCGGCGGCCTGCTGATCTGGTGCGGTGGTCAACGGGACACTCCCAGCCTGGGGTTGAGCACGGACTCCACGGCCCGCCCGCACAGCGTGAACGCGAGCGCGACCACGGCGATGGCGATGCCGGGCGGCGCCAGGTACCACCAGTGGCCCGCGCTGACGGCACCCGCCTCGCGGGCGTCCTGGAGGAGGCCGCCCCAGGAGACGACCGTCGGGTCGCCGAGGCCCAGGAAGGCGAGGGTCGCCTCGGTGAGGATCGCGCTGGAGATCACGAGCGTCGTCTGCGCGAGGACGAGCGGCATGACGTTGGGCAGGACGTGGCGGGTCATGATGTGGCCGTGGCCGCCGCCGAGCGCCTGGGCGCGTTCGATGTACGGGCGGGACTCCACGGCGAGCGTCTGCGCCCGCACGAGGCGTGCCGTGGTCGGCCAGGTCGTCACGCCGATCGCCAGGATGATCGTCCAGATGGAACGGTCCAGCACGGACGCGAGGGCGATCGCGAGGACCAGCGTCGGCATGACGAGGAACCAGTCCGTGATCCGCATGATCACCGTGGCGTACCAGCCGCGGAAGTGGCCCGCCGTGACGCCGACGACCGTGCCGATGGCGACGGACAGGAACGCCGCGAGCAGCCCGACCGTCAGCGAGATCCGCGCGCCCCACACGAGCAGCGCGAGCAGGTCGCGTCCGAACTGGTCGGTGCCGAGCGGGAACTCGCCGCTCGGCGACTGCATGGCCTCGCCGGGCGCCTTCGTCACGCTCTGCGCGTCGGAGCCGACGAGCAGCGGCGCGAAGAGGGCCGCGAGGGCGATGAGGACGAGCGCGGCGAGCCCGAAGAGCCCGGCCCGGTGCGTGCGGTACTCGCGCCAGAAGCGCGCCACCGACTGCCGCCTGCGCGCCCACGCGAGGGTCCGCGCGCTCTTGCGCGGTGCCTGCGCGCCGACGTCGTGCGCCTCGTTCGGCGCGGGAACCGGTGAGGTGTCGGTCGTCATCGGCCCACCCTGGGATCGAGGAGCGGATAGATCACGTCGGCCACCGTGTTCATCAGGATCACCGCGGTCGCGAAGACGAAGAAGAGACCCTGGACGAGCGGCAGGTCGGGCACGCTGAGGGCCTGGTAGAACAGGCCGCCGAGCCCCGGCCACGAGAACACCGTCTCGACCAGGATCGCCCCCGCGACCACCGTGCCCAGGTTCACGAACATCAGCGTCACCGTCGGGAGCAGCGCGTTGGGCACGGCGTGGCGGCGCCGTACGAGATCGTCCCGCAGCCCCTTGGCGCGCGCGGTCGTCAGATAGTCGCTGCCCATCTCGTCGAGCAGCGAGGAGCGCATGACGAGCAGCGTCTGCGCGTACCCGACGGCGACGAGCGTGATCACCGGCAGGATCATGTGGTGCGCCACGTCGAGGACGTACGCGAAGCCGCTCTCGTCGCCGCTCTCCATGCCGCCCGTCGGGAACATGTCGGGCAGCGGCCCCGCGCCCACCGAGAACGTGATGATCAGCAGCAGGCCGAGCCAGAACGACGGCACCGAGTACAGGGTGAGCGCGAGCCCGGTGTGGAAGCGGTCGCCGAGGCCGCCGTTGCGCCACGCCGTCCGCGTGCCCAGCCAGATGCCGATGATCGTATAGAGGACGTACGCCGTGCCGGTGAGCCACAGCGTCGGCCCGAGTGCCTCCGTGATCTTGTCCATGACGGGCGTGTGGAACTGGTACGACGTGCCGAAGTCCCCGGTGAGGACGTTGCCGCAGTAGTCCGTGAACTGCTTCCACACCGGGTCGTCGAGCCCGAACTCCTTGCGCATCGCGTCCAGTTGCTCGCTCGACACGCGGCGTCCGCCCGTCATCTGCTTCACCGGGTCGCCCGGGATGAGACGGAACAGGAAGAAGCTGGTGACGAGCACGGCGAACATGGAAACGAGCGCGCCGGCGAGCTTCCCGGCGGCGTACTGGAGATAGGCGGCGGTGTTGCGCGCCCGCGGGCCGCGGCCCGGGGGGACGGCCCCGGAGGCCCGGGCCCCCGGGCTCCCGCCCCCGGCGTGGGCGGGGGCGTTAGGCCCCCGGTAGCGGGGAGCTACGGGGCTTCGGGTCGCACAGACGG
>NZ_JBHYJH010000177.1:0-18624 GCF_042740445.1 Streptomyces sp. NPDC059003
GGGGGCGGAGCCCCCAGTTCGGGAAGGGGCGGGATTGGGGAGCCCCCGGCAGGGCTCAGCCCTGGGGGTGGTGGGCGGGGATGGCGGGGAGTTCGCCCGTCGTCTCGTACGTGGTGAGCATCTCGATGCGCCGCGTGTGGCGGGCCTCGCCCGAGTACGGCGTCGCGAGGAAGATCTCGACGAACTTCGTCGCCTCGTCCTGGGTGTGCATGCGCCCACCGATCGAGATGACGTTGGCGTCGTTGTGCTCACGCCCGAGCGCCGCCGTCTGCTCACTCCAGGCGAGAGCCGCCCGCACGCCCTTCACCTTGTTCGCGGCGATCTGCTCCCCGTTGCCGGAGCCGCCGATGACGATGCCGAGGGCGTCGGGGTCCGCGGCCGTCTTCTCCGCGGCGCGGAGGCAGAACGGCGGGTAGTCGTCCTGGGCGTCGTAGATGTGGGGGCCGCAGTCGACGGGCTCGTGGCCGTGGGCCGTGAGCCATTCGACGAGGTGGTTCTTGAGTTCGTAGCCGGCATGATCCGAGCCGAGGTACACGCGCATGGCTCCGAGTGTGGCATGCACGCGCGCGGGCAGCCGCCAGGGGGCCGCAAGGCCCCGCGCCCGACCGCCGGTCGCACCGCCTCCGACCATCGATTGGTTCAGGCCAATCACCGGGCCGGTCATCGTGCGTAATCGATCGTTCACTGAGCATTCCGCTGAATACAACGATCCGGAGACGGGTCTTTCGTCCCGTACGCCCCTGCGCATTTAATGCGGGAGCTCTTGCCCGTGAACCAAAGGATCTGCCTATGACCTCGCAACCGTCCCTTGCGAAGGAAGACAGCACCCCCGGCGGGCCCGTGAAATCCCAGCCGGGGAGCGGGAACGGCGACGGTGACGGCCTGCAGGCCGGTCTCAAGAACCGTCATCTGTCCATGATCGCCATCGGTGGCGTGATCGGTGCGGGTCTGTTCGTCGGGTCCTCCGCCGGCATCAAGGCAGCGGGCCCCGCGATCCTCGTGTCGTACGCGCTCGTGGGCGCCATGGTCGTGCTCGTGATGCGGATGCTCGGCGAGATGGCCGTGGCGCGGCCGGCCTCCGGCTCCTTCTCCGCGTACGCCGACCAGGCCCTCGGGCGCTGGGCGGGCTTCACCATCGGCTGGCTGTACTGGTTCTTCTGGGTCGTGGTGCTCGCCGTCGAGGCGACCGCCGGTGCCGACATCCTCAACAAGTGGATGCCGGGCGTCCCGCAGTGGGGCTGGGCGCTCATCGTGATGCTGGTGCTCACCGCCACCAACCTCGTGTCGGTCAGCTCCTACGGCGAGTTCGAGTTCTGGTTCGCGGGCATCAAGGTCGTGGCGATCGGCGGGTTCGTGGTCGTCGGCCTGCTCGCCGTGTTCGGCATCCTGCCCGGCTCGGACAACCCGGGCGACGGCTTCGCGCACCTCACGGACGCGGGCGGGTTCATGCCCAACGGCGCGGGCGCCATCCTCACCGGCGTCCTGATGGTGGTCTTCTCCTTCATGGGCTCGGAGATCGTCACGCTCGCCGCCGGTGAGTCCGAGGACCCGCAGCGCGCCGTCACCAAGGCCACCAACAGCGTGATCTGGCGCATCGGCGTCTTCTACCTCGGCTCGATCTTCGTCGTCATCACGCTGCTCCCGTGGAACGACAAGTCGATCGTCGACGACGGCAGTTACGTCGCCGCGCTGAACTCCATCGGCATCGCGCACGCCGGCACGGTCATGGACGTCATCATCCTCACGGCCGTCCTTTCCTGCCTCAACTCCGGCCTGTACACCGCCTCGCGCATGGCCTTCTCGCTCGGCGAGCGCGGCGACGCCCCGAAGGCGTTCGCCCGCACCACCTCCAGGGGCGTGCCGCGCACCGCGATCCTCAGCTCGGTCGTCTTCGGCTTCCTCGCGGTGTGGTTCAACTACCAGTGGCCGGACACCGTCTTCGAGTTCCTGCTCAACTCGTCCGGCGCCGTCGCGCTGTTCGTGTGGCTCGTCATCTGCTTCACGCAGCTGAAGATGCGCGGCATCATCCTGCGCGAGACGCCGGAGAAGCTCGTCGTGAAGATGTGGCTGTTCCCGTATCTGACCTGGGTCACCATCGGCATGATCTCGTTCGTGATCGTCTACATGCTGTACGACGACGCCGGGCGCAAGCAGATGGTTCTTTCGCTGCTCGTGGGTGCGCTTGTTCTTGGCTTCGCCCTCATACGCGAGAAGGTGCGGCCTCGTACGGAGGCGTGACCTCCGGCTCCCTTCATCGGCCTTCGGCCTCGTCCTCAACCGCCGGACGGGCTGAATGCCCCCCGCCCGTCCGCCCTTCCCAGGGTGGGCGGGCGGCGGTGTTTCGATGCCCGGAAAAACTTGACGGCACCTGTCAGGTTATTGCGGCACAGTGAGCCCCGTCAGCAAGATCGGCACGTACGCGCTCGACGGAGGCACCGTGGACTTCACCGCTCAGCGACTCACCTTCCGGCCCGGCCAGGAGGGGTACGAGGACGAACTCGCCGGGTTCCAGACGGGCTTCGCCCAGCGGCCCGACATCGTGTTCGCCGCGTCGGGCGTGGACGACGTCGTGGCCGCGGTGCGGTACGCCGCCGAAGCGGGCCTGCCCGTCGGCGTCCAGGCCACCGGGCACGGACTGCCGGACGCCGCGCGGGGCGGCGTACTGATCAGCACCCGCCGGATGGACTCCGTGGCGGTCGACGCCGACGCGCGCACCGTGAAGATCGGGGCGGGCGTCCGCTGGGGGCAGGTCGTGGCGGCCGCGGCGGAGCACGGGCTCGCGCCGCTCAACGGCTCCGCGCCGAGCGTCGGCGCCGTCTCGTACACGCTGGGCGGCGGCCTCGGCATCCTGGCCCGGGAGTTCGGCTACGCCGCCGACCACGTGCGGTCCCTCGACGTCGTCACCGCGGACGGGACGCTCCGGCACGTGACGGCCGACAGCGAGCCGGAGCTGTTCTGGGGGCTGCTCGGCGGCGGCGCGGCCCTGGGCGTCGTGACCGGCCTGGAGATCGGCCTGGTGCCGGTGGCGCGGCTGTACGGCGGCGCGCTCACCTTCGACGGCCGCGCGGTGGACCCGGCGGCGATCCTGCGCGCGTACGCCGACTGGGCCGCGACCGTCCCGGACGAGGTCACCTCGTCCGTCGCCGCCCTGGTCTACCCGGACCTGCCGATGCTCCCCGAGCACCTGCGGGGCCGCTATCTGGTGACCGTGCGGGTCGCGTACACCGGCGAAGCGGCCGAAGGGGAACGGCTCGTGGCGCCCCTGCGCGCGATCGGGCCCGTCTTCTCGGACGACCTGCGCGAGCTGCCGTACTCCGAGAGCCACACCATCCACAGCGACCCGGACTTCCCGCACTCCTATTACGGGGAGAGCCGGTTGCTGACCGCCCTCGACGACACCGCGGGCCTGGCCCGCGTCCTGTCGCTCACCGGCCCCGACGCCGACCGCATGCACGTCGTCCAGCTCAACCACCTGGGCGGCGCCCTCGCGCGGCCCGCGGGCAACGCCGTGCCGCACCGCGAGGCGGCCTGGCTCCTGCGCGTCCTGTCCCCGCTGGACGCCACGGAGCCGGACGCCACGGACCGCGAGACCCTGCGGAAGCTGTACGCGCAGGCGTACGGCGAGCTCGCGCCGCACGTCCTGGGCGGCTCGCTGAACTTCACCTTCGCGAGCGGCGACCGGCCCGATGGCCTGTACGACGCGCCAACGCGGAAGAGGCTCGCCGGGCTGAAGGCCACGTACGACCCGGCGAACCTCTTCAGGCGGAACTACGGCGTCGGCGACGCCGGGGACCTCAGCGCTTCTCGTTGAGGAACTTCCACGCCAGCGGCAGCGCGCCCATCGCGAGGGCCGCCTTGAGCGCGTCGCCGATCAGGAACGGCGTCAGGCCCGCCGCGACCGCCTCCGAGAGGGACATGCCGGTCGACGCGGCCAGGTACGGCACGCCGACCGCGTAGATGATCGCGGAGCCGAGGACCATCGTGCCCGCCGTGCGCAGCACGTCACGGTCGGCGCCGCGGCGGGCCAGGGAGCCCACGGCCACGGCGGCGAGCATCATGCCGAGCACATAGCCGAGCGACGGCATCCCGAAGCCGGACTTGGCCTCCGCGAACCACGGCATGCCCGCCATGCCCACGAGGGCGTACAGCGTGAGCGACAGGAAGCCGCGGCGGGCGCCGAGCGCGGTGCCGACGAGGAGCGCCGCGAACGTCTGGCCCGTCACCGGCACCGGGGAGCCGGGCACCGGCACGGAGATCTGCGCGGCGATCCCGGTGAGCGCGGCGCCGCCGAGCACGAGGGTGGCGTCGCGCAGGCGGGAGGCGGGGATCAAGTCGGCCAGGACCTGGCCCGGACGGGTGGTGACGGCGGCTGTACTCATCGGGACTCCGCGGTTCTGGGGACGCTGGGGGACAAGGGGTAGGACCTGCTGACCCTAACCCCGGCACCACCGCCCTTTCAGGGGGTGCCGATGACAAAGGGCCCCGCCCCGGATTGGTGGGCTCCACACAAAGGGCGCGGTCCACACATGTTCGGGCGTGATGCTCGTCACTGAGGTCAGGAACGCCGGGGAGGTACTTTATGTTCGAACACATCCGGCGGTGAGACTGTAGATTCTCGCCAATCCCCTGAGCACCCCGAGGTCGGCTGAGCGCGATGCATGATCAACTGCCGCCGGGCTCGGCCGCGCCCTCGGCGCCCTCGTCCCCCGACGCGGCGCCCCTCACCGCCCCCGAACCCCTCGGCGGCGGCCTCAAGCAGCGGCATCTGACGATGCTCGGGCTCGGCGGCGTCATCGGCGCCGGGCTCTTCGTCGGCTCCGGGGCCGGGATCTCGGTCGCCGGGCCCGGCATCGTCCTCTCCTATCTGATCGCCGGCGCCCTCGCGATGTGCGTGATGCGGATGCTGGGCGAGATGTCGGCGGCGATGCCCGCGTCGGGCGCGTTCTCGGTGCACGCCGAGAAGGCGCTCGGGCGGTGGGCCGGGTTCGCGGCGGGCTGGCTGTACTGGTTCCTGCTGGTCGTCGTGCTCGCCGTGGAGGCGAGCGGGGCCGCGCTGATCGCCCACAGCTGGGTGCCGGGCGTGCCGCAGTGGGCGTGGGTCCTCGTCTTCATGGTGTTCTTCACGGGCACGAACCTCGCGGCGGTGAAGAACTTCGGCGAGTTCGAGTTCTGGTTCGCCGCGCTCAAGATCTTCGCCATCGGCGCGTTCCTCGTGCTCGGACTGCTCGCGATCTTCGGGGTCCTGCCGGACACCGACCCCGTGGGCTTCACCAACCTGACGGGCCAGGGCGGCTTCCTGCCGCACGGCTGGGACGGCGTGGTCTCCGGCGTGGTCGTGGTGCTCTTCGCGTTCGGCGGTCTGGAGATCGTGACGATCGCGGCCGCCGAGTCCGACGACCCGGTGCGGTCCGTGGCCCGCGCGGTGCGCAGCGCCGTCTACCGCATCCTCTTCTTCTACGTCGGCTCGATGCTGGTCATCGTGACGGTCCTGCCGTGGACGGCACAGCAGGCCGGGCTCAGCCCGTATGTGACGGTCCTGGACTCGATCGGCGTCCCGTCCGCCGGGACGCTCATGAACATCGTGGTGTTCGTGGCACTCCTGTCGTCCCTGAACGCCAACCTCTACGGCTCCTCGCGGATGATCTTCTCGCTCGCCGAGCGGGGCGAGGCGCCGCGGTCCCTGCTCGCGGTGTCCGGGGGCGGGGTGCCGCGCCGGGCGGTGCTCGCCTCCGTGGCGTTCGGCTTCGTCTCGGTCCTGCTCAATCTGAAGTGGCCCGAGTCCGTCTTCCTCTACATGCTCAACTCGGTCGGCGCGGCGCTCCTCTTCGTCTGGGCGCTGATCGCGGTGTCCCAGCTGCGCCTGCGGCGGCGCATCGAGCGCGAGGCGCCACAGACCCTCACCCTGCGGATGTGGTTCTTCCCGTGGCTGACCTGGGCGGCGCTCGCGGCGATGGCCGTGGTGGTCGTCCTGATGCTCAGGAACGACGGCGCGCGCCCGCAGCTGTTGTGGTCGGCGGGCGCGACGGCGACGGTGATCGCGGTGGCGTGGGTGCGGGAGTGGTATCTGCGGCGCGCACGTGCGTGACGTGTGCGGCGCCGCGTACGCGTGTGACGTGTCCGCGTGTGACCTGTCCGCGTGTGACGTATGCACGTGTGCCGTATATACGCGGCGTACGTAGTCCCCGTACGGAAAATGCCGCGCTCAGACGGGACGCGGCAGGCGGGAACGCCGATACAGATGACGCCAATGTGATCGCGATGTGAACGTTTCTTCACCATGTGTGAGCGTTGTGTCCGTATACCGGTCAACTGTTCCCTGTGAGCGGTGCCAGTGCTCAGACTGTGGGCCCGCTCACCCCCCGCAGCTCTTCCTTCGTGTTCCCCTCCCCTTCATCGCTACCGAACAGGGCGCGTCCATGTCTCAGACGTCCGTGAAAGACGCACCACCCCAGGCCGATTCGCCGCTCGGGCACGGCCTCAAGCAGCGTCATCTGTCGATGATCGCCCTCGGCGGCGTCATCGGTGCCGGGCTCTTCGTGGGCTCCGGGAAGGCCATCGCCGCGGCGGGTCCCTCGATCGTCCTCGCGTACGCGATATCGGGCGCCCTGGTCATGCTCGTGATGCGCATGCTCGGCGAGATGGCCGCGGCCAACCCGGCGTCCGGCTCCTTCTCCGTGCACGCCGAGCGGGCCCTCGGCCCGTGGGCCGGGTTCACGGCGGGCTGGTCCTTCTGGTTCCTGCTGTGCGTGGCCGTCGGCCTCGAAGGCATCGGCGCCGCGCAGATCGTGCACGGCTGGGTGCCGGGCGTCCCCGAGTGGGCCTGGGTCGCCCTCTTCATGCTGATGTTCTGCGGCACGAACCTGGCGGCCGTGAAGAACTTCGGCGAGTTCGAGTTCTGGTTCGCCGCCCTGAAGATCACCGCGATCGTGCTCTTCCTCGGCATCTGCGTGCTCGCGATCCTGGGCCTGCTCCCGGACACCGACGCGCCCGGCACGGCCAACCTCACCGGACACGGCGGGTTCATGCCCAACGGCGTGGACGGCCTCATCGTCGGCCTGCTCGCCTCCGTGTTCGCGTACGGCGGCCTGGAGACCGTCACGATCGCGGCGGCCGAGTCCGAGCACCCCATCCAGGGCGTGGCCAAGGCCGTGCGCACGGCGATGTGGCGGATCGCCATCTTCTACATCGGCTCCATGGCCGTCGTCGTCACGCTGCTCCCCTGGACCTCCGAGGAGGTCGCCGCCAAGGGCCCGTACGTCGCCACGCTCGACCACCTCGGCATCGACGGCGCGGGCCAGATCATGAACGTCGTCATCCTCGTCGCCCTGCTCTCCGCGATGAACGCCAACATCTACGGCGCGTCCCGCATGGCCAACTCCCTGGTGGAGCGCGGCCAGGGCCCGCGGGCGCTCGGCAAGCTGTTCAACGGCGTGCCGCGCATCGCGGTCCTGACGTCGTCGGTCTTCGGGTTCCTGTGCGTGCTGCTCAGCTACTGGCGGCCGGACGACATCTTCCAGTGGCTGCTCAACACCATCGGCGCGATCATCCTCGTCGTCTGGTTCTTCATCGCCGCCGCCCAGCTGCGCCTGCGCACGAAGCTGGAGCGCGAGGCCCCCGAGAAGCTCGTCGTGAAGATGTGGCTCTTCCCCTGGCTGACGTACGTGGCCCTGGCCGGCATGGCCACGGTCTTCGTCCTGATGGCCCGCGAGGAGGAGACCCGCACCCAGCTGTTCTACACGGGCGGCCTCACCCTCGCCCTGATCGTGGTCGGGCTGGTGCGGCAGAAGGTCATGGAGAGCCGCGGGACGTCGCCTGCGGCGTGACGGCTCACTCCCCAGGGGAGCCCTCGACCACCGGGTGGTCGAGGGCTCCCCTTCTTTGTGCCTAGGACGAAGGGCTGATCAACTTCCCCACTCTCCTGCTGCTAGCCTGCACTTGCACATAGGTCGCAATAAGCAGAGGTGCCCGCGGCGCCGCGCAATCCGGCGCGGCAAGCACGCAGAGCACTGTCGGAGGGCTGGCTCATGGCCATTTACACGCTTCCTGAACTTCCGTACGACTACGCGGCGCTCGAGCCGGTCATCAACCCGCAGATCATCGAGCTCCACCACGACAAGCACCACGCCGCGTACGTGAAGGGCGCCAACGACACCCTGGAGCAGCTGGCGGAGGCTCGCGACAAGGAGTCGTGGGGCGCCATCAACGGCCTGGAGAAGAACCTGGCCTTCCACCTCTCCGGGCACATCCTGCACAGCATCTACTGGCACAACATGAACAGCCCGAAGGACGGTGGCGGCGGCGAGCCGACGCACGCCGACGGCGTGGGCGAGCTCGCGGACGCCATCACCGAGTCCTTCGGCTCCTTCGCCAAGTTCAAGGCCCAGCTGACCAAGGCCTCGGCGACGACGCAGGGTTCGGGCTGGGGCGTGCTCGCCTACGAGCCGCTCAGCAACCGCCTGATCGTCGAGCAGATCTACGACCACCAGGGCAACGTCGGCCAGGGCTCGACGCCGATCCTGGTCTTCGACGCCTGGGAGCACGCCTTCTACCTGCAGTACAAGAACCAGAAGGTGGACTTCATCGAGGCCATGTGGCAGGTCGTCAACTGGCAGGACGTGGCCAAGCGCTACGAGGCCGCGAAGCAGCGCGTGAACAGCCTGCTGCTGGCTCCCTGAGACTGCTCAGCCCTTGAGGCGTCCTGCTCGTGATCGTCTTCTCAACCTTCACTTGCAGGCGGATGGAGGAACAGCCCCCGCGAGGACGTGACTCGCGGGGGCTGTTCTGTGCGCCTGTATCGGCGCTCAGTCGAAAATAGGGCCCTGCGTGCGCGTGCGCTTGATCTCGTAGAAGCCCGGGGTGGACGCCACCAGGAGCGTGCCGTCCCACAGGCGGGCCGCGGCCTCGCCCTTCGGGGCGGGGGTGACGACCGGGCCGAAGAAGGCGATCTGCTCGCCGTCGGTGCCGGGGACGGCGATGACCGGGGTGCCGACCTCCTGGCCCACCTTGTCGATGCCTTCGTTGTGCGAGGCGCGCAGCTCGGCCTCGTACGGCGTGGCGTCCCAGTGGTCCAGGAGCGACTCGGGCAGGTCGACGTCCTTCAGGGCGCCGGCGACGGCTTCCTTGGTGGGGCCCTCGCCCTGGTTGTGGATGCGGGTGCCGAGCGCGGTGTAGAGGTCGCCGAGCACCTCGGCGCCGTGCTCCTGCTGGGCGGCGATGACGACGCGGACCGGGCCCCAGGCGGAGGTGGCGAGCATCTCGCGGTACTCCTCGGGCAGCTCGTCCAGCTTGTTCTCGTTCAGGACGGCGAGGCTCATCAGGTGCCAGCGGACCTCGATGTCGCGGACCTTCTCCACTTCGAGGACCCAGCGCGAGGTCATCCAGGCCCAGGGGCACAGCGGGTCGAACCAGAAGTCGACGGGGGTCTTCGCGGAGCTCGTGGCGGGGGTCTCGGGCATGTCTCTCCCTAGGGAATGTGTTCGAAGTCTGGCCAGGGCAACGCCGGGGGTGCGGCAGGGCATTCCCGGATGTCCGCCGAGCGGCCCACGTGCGAGGATCAGATGCATTCGAACGAGTCATGCGAGCCACGAGGGAGTGCCGCCCGTGCCCGGTGAGAATCTGTCCCGCGACGAGGCCCAGGAGCGGGCCGCGCTGTTGTCCGTCGAGGGGTACGAGGTCTTCCTCGACCTGCGCTCGGCGGTCGGCGACGCCGAAGGCGGCGAGGAGCCGCGCACGTTCCGTTCGGTCACCACGATCCGCTTCCGCAGCGCCGAGCCGGGCGCCGCGAGCTTCGCCGACCTGATCGCGCCGAGCGTGACGGCCGTGTCGCTGAACGGCAAGGACCTCGACCCGTCCGAGGTCTTCGACGGCTCCCGGATCGCGCTGGAGGACCTGCGCGAGGAGAACGAGCTGGTGGTCGACGCCCAGTGCGCCTACAGCCGCACGGGCGAGGGCATGCACCGCTTCGTCGACCCGGAGGACGGCGAGGTCTATCTCTACACGCAGTACGAGCCTGCGGACTCCCGCCGCGTGTTCGCGAACTTCGAACAGCCCGACCTGAAGGCCCCGTTCCGCTTCTCGGCGCAGGCGCCGGAGGGCTGGACGGTGTGGAGCAACGGCGCCGGGGAGCTGGTCGACGGGGTCTGGAAGTTCGCCGAGACCAAGCCCATCTCGACGTACATCACGGCGGTCGTCGCGGGCCCCTACCACTACGTGACGGACTCCTACGAGCGCGTCTTCGAGGACGGCACGCGCCTGGAGATCCCGCTCGGCGCGATGTGCCGCAAGGGCCTCGCCAAGCACTTCGACGCGGACGACGTCTTCCTGGTCACCAAGCAGGGCTTGGACTTCTTCCACGACCACTTCGACTACCCGTACCCGTTCGGCAAGTACGACCAGGCCTTCGTGCCGGAGTACAACCTGGGCGCGATGGAGAACCCGGGCTGTGTGACGTTCCGCGAGGAGTTCATCTTCCGCGGCAAGGTGACGACGGCGTCGTACGAGCGCCGGGCCAACGTCATCCTGCACGAGATGGCGCACATGTGGTTCGGCGACCTCGTCACCATGCAGTGGTGGGACGACCTGTGGCTGAAGGAGTCGTTCGCCGACTTCATGGGCTCGTTCTCCATGGTCGAGGCGACGCGGTTCACCAACGGCTGGATCACCTTCGCCAACAACCGCAAGGCCTGGGCCTACCGCGCCGACCAGCTCCCCTCGACGCACCCGGTCACGGCCGACATCCGCGACCTGGAGGACGCCAAGCTCAACTTCGACGGGATCACGTACGCCAAGGGCGCGTCGGTCCTCAAGCAGCTCGTGGCCTACGCGGGCCGTGACGCCTTCCTGGAGGGCGCCCGCAGGTACTTCAAGCGGCACGCGTACGGCAACACGCGCCTGGGCGACCTGCTCTCGGTCCTGGAGGAGACCAGCGGCCGGGACATGGCGGCGTGGTCGCGGGCGTGGCTGGAGACGGCGGGCGTCAACTCCCTCACTCCGCAGGTCACTCTGAGCGCGGAGGGCCGGGTCACGGAGCTTGCGGTCGTCCAGGAAGCGGCCGGGAGCCACCCGACGCTGCGCCCGCACCGCGTGGCGGTGGGCCTGTACCGCCGCTCGGCCGAGGGCGACCTCGTGCGGTACGCCCGCGCCGAGGTGGACGTCGAGGGCCCGCGGACGGTGGTCGCGGACCTGGCCGGGGCCGAGGCGCCCGAACTGGTCCTGGTCAACGACGACGACCTGACGTACTGCAAGATCCGCTTCGACGAGACGTCCCTCGCGACGCTCCGCGACCACCTGGGCGACCTCACCGACCCCCTGGCCCGTGCCCTGTGCTGGTCGGCGCTGTGGAACCTCACGCGGGACGCGCTCATGCCCGCGCGGGACTTCGTCGCCCTGGTGCTGCGGTTCGCCGGGCGCGAGACCGACATCGGCGTCCTGCAGATGCTGCACACATGGGCCAACTCCGCCCTCACGCACTACGCGGCGCCCGGCTGGCGCGAGGAGGGCGGGCGGCAGCTCGCCGAGGGCGCCCTGCGCGAGCTGCGGCTCGCCGAGCCGGGCAGCCAGCACCAGCTGACCTGGGCCCGGTTCTTCGCGTCGGTCGCGTCGTCGGACGCCGATCTGCAGCTGCTCCAGGGCCTTCTGGACGGCGGCGCCAAGATCGACGGCCTCGACGTGGACCAGGAGCTGCGCTGGTCGTTCCTCGGCCCGCTCGCGGTGCACGGCAAGGCGGACGAGCAGGCGCTGGCGGCGGAGCTCTCCCGGGACGACACGGCGTCCGGCAAGCGACACCAGGTCCGCTGTCTGGCCGCGCGCCCCTCGGCGGCGGTGAAGGCGCAGGCGTGGGCGTCCGTGGTCGAGTCGGACGCGCTGTCCAACGCGCTGGTGGAGGCGACGATCGCGGGCTTCCAGCAGCCCTCGCAGCGGGAGCTTACGGCGGCGTACGCGCCGAAGTACTTCGAGGCGATCGAGCGGGTGTGGGCCGAGCGGTCCATCCAGATCGGCATGGACGTGGTGCGGGGCCTGTTCCCCCACCTCCAGGACAGCCAGGAAACGCTGGCCGCGGCGGACACGTGGCTCACCACCCACGAGGAGTCGGCACCGGCCCTGCGCCGCCTGGTACTTGAGGCGAGGGACGACTTGGCACGGGCCCTGCGGGCGCAGGAGTGCGACGGCGTCTCTTAGTCGGCTTAGTCGCCCCCGGCTGTGGGCAGTTGGTCCGCCCAGAGGGCGAGTGGGGCATCCCCTGCTCGAGCGAAGCCGAGAGCTTGGGGAAGGGTGGGCACAGCCGAGCACGGCGAGCAACCACTGAAAGCCCATCCGGGCCGGGGTCGACGACCGACCCCGGCCCGGGACTGGCTACCAGGCGTCAGCCGATCTGCGCCCCGTACCGGGACAGGGCATCCGTGACGGGCGCGAAGAACGTCGTGCCGCCGCTGCGGCAGTTGCCGCTGCCGCCGGACGTCAGGCCGAGGGCGCTGGTGCCCGCGAACATGGAGCCGCCGCTGTCACCGGGCTCGGCGCAGACGTTGGTCTCGATCAGACCGTTGACCGTGCCTTGGGGGTAGGTGACCGAGACGTTGAGGCGCCGCACGGTGCCGCCGTGCAGCCGCGTCGTGCTGCCGCTGCGCTGCACCTGCTCGCCCACCACGGCCTGGCGGGCGCCGGTGATCTGCTGGGCGCTGCCGTTGTAGAGGTTGACCTCGCTCGGGTGCGCGACGTTCGCCGTGTACTTCACGATGGCGTCGTCGCGGCCGGGGAAGCCGTAGTCCTCGACCTGGGCGATGACGGGGCCGCCCTGGGTCTCCGACCAGCTGGTGCCGGCGAGGGAGGCGCAGTGGCCGGCCGTGAGGAAGTACGGCTGGCCGTTCTTGACCACGTTGAAGCCGAGCGAACAGCGGCCGCTGGAGCTCCAGATGGCGTCGCCGCCGCGGATGAGGGGCTTGAACTCTCCGGCGGTGCGCTTGAGTACCGCCTTGCCGTGCTGGGCCGCCACCGCCTTCTTCACCCGGTCGAGGGCGGCGCCCTTGACCGTGGAATCCGCCGTGACGACCACCTTGTTCGTGACCGGGTCCGTGCCGCGTGACGTGCCGGGGACTGCGTTCTCGCCCAAGGAACGCTGGACGGCGTCCAGTTGGGCCTGGGAGTGGGTGACGGTCCTCGGCTCGGCGCCGGCGGCACGGACCCGCTGTGCCGCGGCCTTGTCGAGGACGTTGACGACGAGCTTCTTGGCGTCGGCGTCGTAGTAGGCGCCTGCCGTGTCGCTCTTCAGGTCGCCGGTCAGCGAGGTGGCGAGCTTGCTCGCCGCCGACGAGGTGAGGGTGTCCGGCGTGGGGGCCGGTGCCGCGGTGCCGGGGGCCGCGAGGGTCAGCGTGGTGGCCGCCGCGAGTGCGGCGGCGCCTGCCGTGGCCGCGGCGAGGCGGCGGGGTCGTGCGGGGTGCGTTGTCACTCAGGACCTCCATGGGGGGAGGGAACCGTTCAAGTGGGGTGCGGTTCCTCGGAGTTCTGGCGGGAGACGAGGGGCACGGGGTGGCCATGCGACGCGTCCATGTCAACACGACGGCGAGTATGGCGACGCCGCCCACACCCCCACAAGAGGGTGACCGGAATCCACACGCCTCCCACCCACCCGCCCTTCTCCGGTGCTGCCACCCCGGGCCCCGCTTTCGTATGGGGCTTCGCCCCTTTCCCCCAAATCGCCGCTCCGCGGCTCGTCCTCAAACGCCGGACGGGCTGGAATTCCCGCCGCGGCAGCCGAGGAAAGTGCGGGTGGGCGGGGGTTTTAGCCCGCCCGGCGTTTGAGGGCGAGCCGCGGAGCGCCGATGAAGGGGGAAAGGGGCGAAGCCCCAGCCGAGCGGCGGAGCCGGGGAAGGGCGGGGGGTGGGGAAGGACAGAGCGAACAGGGCCTTCGGCAGTCGAACGTCCGTCCTTTAGGGCGGATGCGTCCCGTTTTGTCGACGGGACTGTAACAGCGGTTAGGAGGCGGATCGGCGGCGGGAATGGGCACGGCATGAGCCACAACACCCCACTTTCCCCCCGCCCGTTGCGCCACCTCGCAGACGTCCAGCGCCGCGTCATGAGCGCCGCGCAGCTACGCGACCACGGCGTATCCGGTTCCGACGCGACCTCGCACTGCCGCCCCGGCGGCCCCTGGCAGCAGCTGCTCCCCGGCGTGTTCCTGCTGCACCCGGGACCGCCGACCGGCGAGGAACGGCTGCACGGCGTGCTCCTGTACGCCGGGCGGCCCCCGGCGAAGGCCACGCCGGGCATCCCGACCCAGCCCCGCGCGGGCGAACCGCACGCCCTGTACGCCGACGCGATGATCACCGGGCTCGCGGCGCTCGCCCTGCACCGCTTCTCGTCCGCGCCGCCGCTGCTCTCCCTGGACCGGATCGACGTCCTGGTGCCGCGCACGCGACGGCTCCGCTCGACCGGCTGCGCCCGGCTCGTCCGGGGCCACCAGCTGCCCACGCCGCAGCAGATCGCCGGCGTGCCGGTGGCCCCGGTGCCGCGGGCACTCGCCGACGCCGTGGCGCATCTCGCCGAGGCGGCCGCGGTGCGGCGGCTGCTCACGGAGGCGGTGCGCGGCGGCCACTGCGAACCGGCCGCCGTGGTCCGGGAGTTGAACCAGGCGCGCCTCCTCACCCGGCCGCACGTGGTGAACGCCGTGGACTCGCTGCTCGCCGAGGGGCGCGCCATCGCCGAGGACCGGCTGTACGCGATGGTGCACGAGCACGGCCTGCCCGACCCGCTGTGGAACGTCGACCTGCGCCTTCCGGGCGGGCCGCACCTGGGCGGCGTCGACGCCTACTGGCCGGACCAGGCGGTCGCGGTGGAGCTGGACACGCGGGCGCCGCGCCAGGGCGAGGACGGGGTGGGGTCTCCCCTGCTCGAGCGAAGCCGAGAGCTTGGGGAATGGTC
Source organism: Streptomyces sp. NPDC059003 (assembly GCF_042740445.1). NCBI lineage: Bacteria > Bacillati > Actinomycetota > Actinomycetes > Kitasatosporales > Streptomycetaceae > Streptomyces > Streptomyces sp. NPDC059003. The sequence goes on from NZ_JBHYJH010000177.1 coordinate 14,914, forward strand.
GGAGTACGCCCGTAAGCGGGAGCACCTGGAGCGGCTCGGCGTCACCGTCGTCCACATCACTCCGAAGAAGCTGCGCGACGCCGCCGACCAGCAGGCGGCGATCGTGCGGACAGCACTGATGGCGGCGGCCGACCGCGACCCGGCGGCCTACCTCGTGGTGCTGCCGAGATAACGGGCCACGGCCCGTGATCGCAGGAGGGGAGTGCAGGGGCGGAACCTCGGACGGCGGGGTTCCGCCCCTGCGCATGCGGCTATCCGGCGGCTATGCGGCTATGCGGCTATGCGCGGCAGAACTCGGCGTTCAGGATCTCCCCGTGACCGCCACTCCCGCCCTTCCAGTCCCCGTTGAAGTTGAACGCGAGGGAGTGGCCGCCGCGGGGCGTCGTCAGGGCGAGGGTCAGGGAGCCGTGGATGCTGCCGCCGTGGCCCCACAGGACCGTGCCGCAGGGCAGCTCGACGCGCAGCACGCCGAGGCCGTAACGGCCGCCGCCCAACTGCCCGCCCCCGGTCGGTACGGTCGTCGTCATCTCGGCGAGCTGGCGCCTCGGCAGCAGTTCGCCGCGCATGAGGGCGGCGTAGTAGCGGTTCAGGTCGGCCGCGTCCGAGATCATCTCGCCTGCCGCGCCCGAGATCGACGGGTTCATGTCCGTGACGTCGTACGTCGTGTCCGTGACGTCGTACGCCGTGCCCGGGGCGGCGGCCGACAGCTTCGCGTATCCGTGGGAACTCGGCTTCGGGAGCCGGGACTCGGTGCCGGGCGCGGAGGTGGCGTCCAGGTGGAGGGGCTCGATGACGCGCTCGCGGATCTCGTCGGCGTACGCGTTCCCCGTGGCCCTCTCGATGATCATTCCGGCGAGGATGTAGTTGGTGTTGGAGTAGCGCCAGGCCTCGCCGGGGTCGAAGTCCGGCTCGTGGCGCATGGCGACGGCCACCAGCCGGTCGGGGGTCCAGGTGCGGTGGCGGTTCTTGAAGAACTCCGGTGTGTAGTAGGCCCGGTGGACGTCCGGGTCCTCGGTGTAGTCGTGGATGCCGCTGGTGTGGTTGAGGAGCCGGCGGATGGTGATCTTGTCGCCGTCGTGCCCGTGGCCGCTGACGACGCCCGGCAGCCACTCCCCCACCGTGTCGTCGATGTCGAGCACGCCCTCCGCCTCCAGTTGCAGCACCACCGTCGCGACGAACGTCTTGGTGATGCTGCCCGCGCGGAAGCGGTCGTCGGCGCGGCGCGGGGTCCGCTCCCTCAGGTCGCCGACTCCCGATGTGCCGTGCCAGGAGCCGTACGCGTCCTCGGCCTGGGCGGTCACGCCGGGGATGCCGCCGCGCACGACGGCGTCCAGGGCCGCCTGGGTCCTCTCGTGCGCCTTCTCCTTGGGGGGCGCGGCGATGGCCGGGGCCACCAGGGCCCCCGCCGCCAGCGCGGCCACGACGGCCGCCCCCACGCGACCCGTACGAACCGCCATCTGCCGCCCCCTCCGCTACACCCCCGCTGCTTCTGACAGAACTCCGCCACAGCCGAGGGAGTCACGGCCGCACGTGCGCCTTGGTGGGGCGGGTTTCAGCGCTTGCGGAGTACGAGTTCCGTGTTGCGGTCGCCCGGTTCGCCGGCGAGTGCGGGCTTCGCTCCGGGGGCGTTGAAGGAGAGCTCGCGGTAGAGGGCGGCGAGGCCCGTCTGGGAGAGGTCGGCGAAGTCCGTGCGGTGCGGGGCGGCGGACTCGACGAGGGTGGTGAAGAGGGAGAGCGTGCCGTCGTGGTTGTCGACCAGCTCGATCACCCGCGCCAGCTGCGGGAAGTCCACGTGGGACGCGGTGGAGACCTCCCACAGGGAGCCGTGCGGGGTGATGGCGTTCTTGTGGCTGTGGCCGTTCACCCAGGCGAGCACCGAGCGGTGGCGGCGCAGCAGGGCGAGCACCTCGTCGCCGCCGTGGCGGGTCTCGCGGGGGGTGTGCGGGTCGGTCGTCAGGTTGCGCATCGTGCGGCTGGTGTGGTGGCTGAAGACGATGACGTACGAGGCGTCGCCGCTCTTCTCGACCTGCTTGAGGGTCCGTTCGAGCCAGCGGAGCTGACCGGTGCCGATCGAGCCCTCGTAGTGGCCGCCGGGGTCGGTGGTGTCGAGGCTGATGCCGAGGACGTCGTCGGAGATGCGGAAGGAGTAGTACTGCGTGCGGTTCGCCAGGTTCTCCTGGGTGTAGCCGTGGCCGATGGGGCCGCGGCGGCCCGCGTACGCCGGGTCGAGGTGGGCCTGGACGTACTGGGTGGGGGTGAAGGGGGCGCGGGACTCGTCGGGCGTGACCGGCCGCATGCGGCGCCGCTCGGTGCGCAGCACCTCCTTGAAGGCGGCGCCCTTGGGGTCGCGGCCCTTCTTGACGTTCTGCCACAGGGCGGCGCCGCGCGCCTCGTCGAGGGACATCAGCTTGCGGCCGCCGACGGCGAGTTCGGCGAAGTACGAGTCCTCCGCGGCGTAGCAGCCGCCGGGCAGGGCGTCGTGGTTGCCGACCGTCGAGTACCAGGGGAGGTCGAGTCCCGGGCTGTTGACCCTGCGGATGGCGGCGTCCAGGAAGCCGTGCAGGCGGGGGAAGCCGAGCTGCTTGTCGGCGTCGCGCAGGGCGGCGTCCGGGTGCCAGTAGAGCTTGAGGCCGCTGTCCTGTACGCCTTCGTAGCGGCGCGGGTCGCCGGAGTTCGGGGTGACGCGGCCGCCGCTCATCACGGTCAGGAACCACTCCAGCTCGTTGCGGGAGTTGTTGTCGGTGTTGTCGCCGGTGGTCATCACGAAGTGCAGGGGCGCGCCGGTGGCGGGGGCGCCGCGCAGGCCGTTGACCCGCTCCACGAGCGAGACCGCGCCCTGCACCGACAGGGCCTCCTGCGGGCGCCAGGCGCTGGCCGTCTGGGCGCGCAAGTACTCGTAGCGCAGCGGGTGTTGGACGTCCACCAGGTGCAGGTCGGTGAACTGCACGAACGCGGTGAGCGGGGTGCGGCGGGCCGCGCGGCCCGCGCGGGCGGGGGCGAGGTCCGCGCGGACGACGCGGCCCCAGGCGGGTCCTTCGCCGAGGCGGCGGTAGCCGGTGGTGCCGCGGGGTGCCGACATCGAGCCGAGCGTGGTGCCCGTGCGGTACGGGGCGAGCGGTGCCGCCGGGGCGCGGCGTGACATCGCGACCGGGCCGCGGGCCTGTGCAGCGGCGGCCGCCTCGCCGTGGCCGGCGGCCGGGCCGAGGGCGTATCCGATGCCCGCGGAGAGGGACACGGCGCCCGTCGCGGCGAGGAGCGCGCGGCGGTTCATGGTGGCGGTGCTTGCGGCGGTGGCGACAGAGCGTATGCGCGACATGGCGCGTCTCCCCGGGTGCGAACGCGTCGGCAGTGGTCGCGGGGGGCTGGCGTGCCGCCTTTCCCGCTCGTACTGGATCGTTGGCAGCGGGGGTGGCCTGCGCGTTAACGTCGCCACAACGGGTGGCGCCGATCACCATAAGTGGATCTGGATGGGTGTTTCGTCTGCACGGAGCCCTTGCCGGGGAGTGCCGCGCCGGTCACGCCCCGTTCATGTCACGGGGTAGAGGGCTCACTCCCCGCCCACCCACCCTCCCCCGCATCCGCGTCCGGCTGAGCCTGCGCCCCCTCCCCCCTCACCGGCGCTCCGCGCCTCGCCCTCAAACGCCGGGCAGGCTATTCCCCCCACCCACCCGCCCTTCCCCGCTCCCGCGTTCGGATGGGGCTGCGCCCCTT
>NZ_JBHYJH010000178.1:0-18621 GCF_042740445.1 Streptomyces sp. NPDC059003
CTGGGGCGGAGCCCCAGTTCGGGAAGGGGCGGGCTTGGGGGCCTCCCGGCAGGGCCACCCCCTACCTGCTCAGCGCCCCGAACCTGCGGACCGCCAGCGGCAGGAAGACGGACACCAGCGCCACGGGCCACGCCACCGCGAGGAGGCCGGCGTGCTGCGCCGCCCAAGAGGTGCCGGTCACCCCGGCATCGTTCCCGAAGAGATCGCGGACGACCGTGCCCGTCGCCGACATCGGGTTCCACTCGACCGCCGCGCCCAGCCACCCCGGCATGTTCTCCGGCACGGTGAACGCGTTGGAGAAGAAGCCGACCGGCCATACCAGGATCTGCACGGCCGTCACGAGCTCCGGCCTGCCCGCGATCATGGCGAGGTGGATCCCGAGCCACAGCATCGCGAACCGCAGGAGGAGCAGCAGCCCCACAGCGCCCGCCACCCCGGCGAGGGACCCGTGCCAGCGCCAGCCGATCGCCAGGCCCACGCCCATCATGACGAGCAGCGAGACGAAGGACTGGAGCATGTCCGCGACCGAACGGCCCACCAGGACCGCGCCGTTGGTCATCGGCAGGGACCGGAAGCGGTCCACCACTCCCTTGTTGAGGTCCGTGGTGACCGCGAGCATCGTGGCGTCCAGGCCGAACACCATGGTCAGCGCGAACATGCCGGGGACGAGGAACTCGGCGTAGTCCCCCTGGATGCCCTTTCCGCCGCCCATCAGGTAGTTGAACATCAGCAGCAGCATCACGGGGAAGGCGAGCCCCACCACGACCTGCACGGGCTGGCGCGCCCAGTGGGCGAGTTCGCGCCGGGTCATGGTCCAGGAGTCGGTCAGCGCCCAGCTCATCGCACTCATACGGCCTCCTTCGTACGGGCCTCGGCGGCCCCACCGGCCCCACCGGCGTCGTCGGCGTCGTCGGCGTCGTCCGCGCGCCCTGTCAGGCGCAGGAACACCTCGTCGAGCGTCGGCCTGCGCAGCGCGATGTCCTCCGCCTCGATGCCCTCCTCGCGCAGCGCCCGTACGACGCCGGTGAGGGCCTCCATCCGGTCGGCGACCGGGGCGCTGGCCAGGCGCCGGTCGGCGTCGACCGTCACGTCGCCCGCGTCACCCGCGTCGCCCGGAAGGAGCCGGGCCGCCCGCACCAGCTGGGCGCCGTCGCGCACCACGACGTCGATCCGGTCGCCGCCGATCCCGGCCTTCAGCTCGTCCGGCGTGCCGGCCGCGACGACCTTGCCGCGGTCGATCAGCGAGATGCGGTCGGCCAGCTGGTCGGCCTCTTCCAGGTACTGGGTGGTCAGGAGCACCGTCGTACCGCCGCCGACCAGGGAGCGGACCGCGTTCCACACCTCGGCGCGGCCGCGCGGGTCGAGGCCCGTCGTCGGTTCGTCGAGGAACAGCACCTCCGGCTCCGTGATGAGCGACGCCGCGAGGTCCAGGCGGCGCCGCATGCCGCCGCTGTACCGCTTGACCGCCTTGCGGCCCGTGTCGGCGAGACCGAAGCGGTCGAGCAGCTCGTCCGCCCGCACGCGCGCGTGGCGCGCGCCCAGGTGGTGGAGCCGCCCGAACATCTCCAGGTTCTGCCGGCCGCCGAGCTCCTCGTCGACCGCCGCGTGCTGGCCGAGCAGGCCGATGCGGCGGCGCACCCGGTCGGCCTGGCGCCGCGCGTCCTGCCCGGCGATCTCCACGCGGCCCTCGTCCGCCCTGAGCAGCGTGGACATGATCCGCACCGCCGTCGTCTTGCCCGCGCCGTTCGGCCCGAGCACCCCGTGCACGGTGCCGCGCCCGGCCACCAGATCGAGCCCGTCCAGGGCCCGCTTGTCCCCATACCGCTTCCGTACGCCCTCGAGGACAATCGCGTCCGTCATCCGTCTCCCTCCGGGCCCCGCACATCAATCTAGTCAAGCTTGACTAGGCGGTGAAAGGTACTCCCGGGAGTCGAGTTAGTCAAACTTGATTAATGCGGGCGCGCAGCAACAGGCGCACCCGAGGAGCGCACAGGGCGAGTACGTCTAGCGGCGGTCCCCGGGGTGCCGCTCCCCGGTCGCGAACGGGTTCTCCTCACCCTCGGCCAGCACACCGACGAACGGGTCGCCCTCACCGGCGAAGGTGTACGCGCCGTTCTCGATGCGCTCGACGAGACCCTTGGTCCACTCCTTGCCCGCGTCGGCGGAGTGCACCCAGAGGTTCATGATCTCGCCGATGTGCCCGAGCTGTTCGGGGCCGTCCTCGGGCGTGTAGTACTCCGTGACGGAGTGGCGCCAGTCCTCGATGGCGCGCACCCGCTGCTTCAGGAGCGAGACGACCTCCTCGCGCGGCAGGTCGACCATGAAGCCGACCGCCGCCGAGAGCACATCGGGCTTCTGGTCGTGCGCGACGGTGGTCAGTGCCTCACGGAGGAGGGACAGGAACTCCTCGGTGCCCTTCTCCGTGATCTCGTACTCCGTGCGCGGCGGGCCGCCCGCCGTCGAGGGTGCGGTCTCGTGCTCGAGCAGCAGTCCCTGCTTCGCCATCTGCCGCAGTGCGTGATAGATCGACCCCGGCTTGGCGTTGGACCACTCATGGGCGCCCCAGTACTCCAGGTCGTTGCGCACCTGATAGCCGTGCGCCCGCCCGTGCTGGCGGACAGCCCCGAGAACGAGCAGCCGGATCGCCGACATTCACCGCACCCTTCAACCGCATTCATCAACTTTGACTAGGGTAGCCCTGCTCCATCGCCACCAGCTCGAAGGCCGTCTTGCCGTCCAGGGACTCGCGGATGATGTCCGCGTGGCCCGCGTGCCGGCCGAACTCCTCGACCAGGTGCAGCATCAGCCAGCGCATCGACACCGCGCCGTCCTTGGGGAACCAGGGCGCTTCGGGCAGCGGGAACGTGTCGTCGAGGCTCGGCACCGTACGGATGAACTCCCCCGTCTCCGCCGCCACCTCGTCCCAGAACGCGAGGACGTCGGCGAGCCGCTCCCCGTCGACGAGCCGGAAGCTGTCGCCCCAGGTCGCCTCGTCGCGCTGGCGCTCGTTGGGCTTCTGCTGGGCCATGCGCAGCCAGTTCAGCTCGCACTCGGCGACGTGCTTCACCAGGCCGCCGAGCGTGAGCTCGCTGGCGCTCGGGCGGGCCGACGCCTGCTCGTCGTCCAGGCCGAGCACCGAGCGGCGGATGCCGCCGCGCTGGGCCTCCACGAAGGCGAGCAGTGCGCCGCGCTCGTCGCCGTGGGCTTCCGCGTTGACGTGGGTGACCATGGTGTCCGCCTCTCCTCAAGTCTCCCGAGAGCGTCTCCCGGGCTTTCCGACACCACAAACGCTACGGACCCTTGCGGACAACTTCTGTCCGCAAGGGTCCGAGGGGAAGATTCCGAGGAGAAGGTTCCAGGGAGGAGAAGGAGGAGGAGAAGGGAGCTTCCGGGTCTCAGAACGGGAAGCGGGAGCGGCCGTGCTGGATCGAGATCCACTTGTGCGACGTGAACGCCTCGACCGTCGAGTCGCCGTTGAGGCGGCCCACGCCCGAGTGCTTCTCGCCGCCGAACGGCACGATCGGCTCGTCGTGCACCGTGCCGTCGTTGATGTGGATCATGCCGGTTCTGATCCGCTGGGCGACCCGCACGCCGCGGTCGGTGTCGCCGGTGTGGACGGCGCCGCTCAGGCCGTACGGAGTGTCGTTGGCGATGCGTACGGCCTCGTCCTCGCCGTCGAAGGGCAGGATGAGCGCCACCGGGCCGAAGACCTCCTGGCGCAGGACCGGGGCGTCGTCGGGCAGGTCGGTGAGGACGGACGGGGAGACCAGGTTCCCTTCCGTGCCGCCGTGCAGCAGGGCCGTGGCGCCCGCCTGGACGGTCTGCGCGACGAGGGACGAAATGCCCTCCGCCTGCGAGGAGTTGATCAACGGGCCGATGTGCGTCTCGGGGGACGCCGGGTCGCCGACCTTCAGGGTCTTTACCTTGGCGACGAACTTCTCGGTGAACTCGGCCTGGACGCTGCGGTCCACGAGGATGCGGTTCGCGGCCATGCAGACCTGGCCCTGGTGCACGAAGCGGCTGAACACGGCGGCGTCCACGGCGTAGTCGACGTCCGCGTCGTCCAGGACGATCAGGGCGCTGTTGCCGCCGAGTTCGAGGACGCAGCGCTTGAAGTTCCGGGCGCAGACCGTGGCCACGTGCCGGCCCACGGCGTCCGAGCCGGTGAAGGAGATGACGGCCGGCACCGGGTGCTCTATCAGCGCGTCGCCGATCTCGGCTATGTCCGTGATGACGACGTTCAGGACGCCCGCCGGGAGCCCGGCCTCCTCGAAGATCTTGGCGACCAGGCTGCCGCCGAGGACCGGCGCGTTCTGGTGCGGCTTCAGGACGACCGCGTTGCCGAGCGCGATCGCCGGGGCGACCGACTTGATCGAGAGCAGGAAGGGGAAGTTGAAGGGGCTGATGACGCCGACGACACCGACCGGGACGCGGTAGAGGCGGTTCTCCTTGGTGTCGTCGGGCGACGGAAGCACCCGGCCCTGCGGGGCGAGCGACAGGTGGAGCGCCTCGCGCAGGAACTCCTTGGCGAGGTGCAGCTCGAAGCCCGCCTTGACGAGCGTGCCGCCGAGCTCGGCGACGATCGCCTCGGTGATCTCGGCCTCGCGGTCCTCGATGATCCGCAGGGCCTTCTCGAACACAAGGCGTCGCGCGTACGGGTTGGTCGCGCCCCAGGACTCCTGCGCACGCTGCGCCGCGCGGTACGCCTGGTCGATCTCGTCCGCGGTGGCGACGGTGATCGACGCCAGCTTCTCCCCGTCGTACGGATTGAAGTCGATGATGTCCCAGGAACCGGAGCCGGCCTTCCACTCACCGTCGATGTACTGGTGAGCCAGATCGGTGAAGAAGGACATGAGACAAGACCCCTTGCCACGGAAGCTGACGCGCTGACGCCTGATTTCACGTCATACTACTGACGATTCAGGTCAGTTGGAGTAGACCACGGAGAAGGTCGCGGCTGTCGGCCGGATTCGGACAGTCGTCCTGGAGCTCGGCCATCGCCCGCTCGTACTGGGCGACTTCTTCGCGCTTGTCCAGATACAGCGCGCCCGTGAGCTGTTCGAGGTAGACGACGTCGGACAGGTCGGACTCCGGGAAGCTCAGCATGGTGAACGCGCCGCTCTCGCCCGCGTGCCCGCCGAAGGTGAACGGCATCACCTGCAGCGTCACATTGGGGCGCTCGGAGATGTCGATCAGGTGCTGGATCTGACCGCGCATCACCTCCCGGTCGCCGTACGGCCTGCGCAGCGCGGCCTCGTCGAGGACGCACTGGAACTGCGGGGCGCGCTCGGACACGAGCAGCTTCTGGCGCTCCAGGCGGAGCGCGACCCGGCGGTCGACGTCGGCCCTGCTGACCCGGACGCCGCGGCCCGCCCTGCCCCGGGCGGCCGCCTTGCCTGCGGCGGCCTTCATGCCGCGCTCGACGACCGCGTGCGCGTACGCCTCCGTCTGGAGCAGGCCGTTGATGAACTGGACCTCGTAGACCCGGATGAGCGACGCCGCTCCTTCCAGGCCGATATATGTCTGGAACCAGCCGGGCAGGACGTCCGAGTAACTGTGCCACCAGCCCGTCAGGTTGGCCTCCTTGGCGAGCGACAGGAGCGCGTTCCGCTCCTTCTCGTCCATGACGCCGTAGAGCGTCAGGAGGTCTTCGACGTCTCTCGACTTGAAGCTCACCCGTCCCAACTCCATGCGGCTGATCTTCGATTCGGACGCGCGGATCGAGTATCCGGCCGCTTCGCGGGTGATGCCGCGAGTCTCCCTCAGGCGCCTCAGTTGCGAGCCCAGCAGAATGCGCCGCACCACCGAGCCGCTCGACTCCCCAGCGGTCACTTCGCTCAGTCCTCCCCAAGGTGTTGAGACTCGCAGTCTGCCATTAAACGCTTCGGGCCGTACTCGTTCGGTTACGGAAAGGGAAAGCCTGCTCAAGCCACTCACAAGAAACCGTAGGAAGAAATGGGCAACAAGTGCCCTAGGAACGGTCAAGTCCGGCGCGTGCACGTGCATCTGCCCTTGCATCTGCTGTACGCATTCGGAACCATGGTCCGCGCGTCACTGCTGCGCCATCGCTGTGCCGACCGGCTGTACCGACCGCGCCACCGCTCGATCGCTCGCTTTGTACCGCGAACCGCGAAAACCGGGGAGTGCCTCGCATGGGGACGAATGGATCGACCATGCTCGAGCCGTTACGGCAGGGCCTTCCTCCGCTCGACCCCTCCGCGGTCTCCAGCGCCGCCTCCTGCGCCCTCCCCGCCCGCTACGAAGCGGTGGGCAGCGCACGGCAGTTCACCCGGAAGACGCTCACGTCCTGGGAGCTCGACGACCGCTTCGACGACATCGCGCTCGTCGTCTCCGAGCTCGTCACCAACGCCCTGCGGCACGCGCTCCCGGCCGACACGCCGCGCCCCGAAGTCACCTGCCTGGTAGGCGAGGACGCGCCCGTGCGGCTGCACATGATGCGGTGGACGTCTCGGCTCGTGTGCGCGGTGCGGGATCCCAGCGACGAGAGCCCCGTCGCGCGTGCGGCCGACGACGCCATCGACGACTTCGCGGCGGAGTCGGGCCGGGGGCTGTTCCTGGTGGACAACTTCAGCGACGGCTGGGGCTGGCACCCGCTGGCCGGCGCGCTGAGCGGCAAGGTCGTGTGGGCGCTGTTCCAGCTGGCGTGACGCCGTTGACGTCGTTGACGCCGGGTCCCTTCTGACGTGACACCGTCGGCCCCCTTCGGGTGGCCGACGGTCCGCCCGCCGCTCACTGCGGTTTTCCGTACGGGTTTCCCGGGGTCCCCCATGCCCCCGTGGCTGATCGTTTCTGCGGCGTCTGCCGCGTCCGCTTTCGCGTTTGCTCTGGCGTTTGCTTTGGCGTTGGCCGGATCGGGCTGGTCAGGCGCTGATCAGGTGGTCGAACTCGCCGTCCTTCATGCCGAGCAGCATGGCCTCTATCTCGGCGCGCGTGTAGACGAGCGCGGGCCCGTCCGGAAAGCGCGAGTTGCGGACGGCCACATCGCCGCCCGGCAGCTTCGCGAACTCCACGCAGGATCCCTGCGAGTTGCTGTGCCTGCTCTTCTGCCAGACCACCCCGTGAAGATCCGTGGCCGCCATGCCGTTGAACACGTCGTGCACAGGTCGCTCCCCGGTGGTGCCGTGGCTGTTGTTGTAGCCGTCAACTGTCCCGGATCATAGCCGTGTTCATGTGCCGATGCATGGGCAGATGCACGTGCACGCGGTGTGGTGAGCTGGTTACAGCCCTTTCCGCGCCTTCTCCCGTGCCCGCATGACATGCGAACGCCAGCCCCCGTCCATGGTCTTCCGCGCCATCATCCGCGTCGGGTTGTCCGGATCGAATCCCTCGTGCACTAGAGAGAGACGCAGTCCGGGGCCTTCTGGCTCCGGTGTCCGCGTACGGGTTGCCGCGTGGCAAGCGCTTGTGGGGATCCGCGAGAGGCATTGTCGTCAAGGCGGGGTCAAAATGCCGTCAAGGCGGGGTGGGTGGGGGCGAGCGGGGGTTGTCTTCGGCCGGGTGCGGGGTGGTTGGGCGGTCGGGTGGTCGGCCTGACGGCCGGTCAGCCGGTCAGCCGGTCAATCGGTCAATCGGTCAATCGGTCAATCGTTCGGTCCGTCCGGCGGTCCGGCGGTCGGTCTGGGGGGCGGGCGGGCGGTTCGTCAGGCGATCGGGCGGTCGGTCATTCGGGCGCGCCAGAATCGCTCGTACGGGGTCAGCCGGTTCTGCACCTCGGCGAGCGGGACCGCTTCCAGGCGGTAGATGCGTTTGCGTCCCAAGCGCGCCTCCGACACGAGGCCGGCGTTCGCCGGTGGTGGCCATGGTGGTGCGCCATCTTTCTGCTCCTGCGGGCGGGGGGTGCGGCCATCCTGCCCCACGGGGGCTTCTGGGCTGCGGGTTCCCTCCCGCCCACCCGTTTCCAGCACCCCACACGGTGGACGTCGCGCGAAGCGCTGCGGCTGGCTGCCCACGCACCCACCGCTACCGCGGCGGGATCTCTCCCACCCACTCCACCCGTTTCCAGCACCCCGCGGGGTGAAGGTCGCGCGAAGCGCTGCGGCTGGGTGCCCATGTGCCCGCCGCTACCGCGGCGGGATTTCTCCCACCCAGCCCACCCGTTTACCCCGCACCGGACGGTGGGCGTTGCGCGGAGCGCTGCGGCTGGGTGGGTGAGGGACGGCGCCGCAGCCGCCGACGGCGGGCAACACCCCATCAGGGGCGTCCACCCCACGTGCAGCCAGAAACGGGCGGGCGGGTGGGAAACAATCGCCGCGCCAGCGGCGGAACGACAGGCAGCCAGCCGCAGCGCTCCGCGCAACGTGCACCCTGCGGGGTGCTGGAAACGGGTGGGTGGGTGGGAGAGAACCGGGGCTGCCAGCCGCAGCGCTTCGCGCGACGTGCACCGTCCGGTGTGGGGTGAACGGGTGGGGTGGGTGGGGGTGATCCCGCCGCGGTAGCGGTGGGTGCGGGCGTACTCGGCCGCGGCGCTTTGCGCGACGTGCGCCCCGCGGGGTGCTGGAAACGGGCGGGCGGGTGGGAGAGGACCGGGGCAGGCAGCCGCAGCGCTTCGCGCGACGTGCATCTCACGGGGTGCTGGAAACAGGCTTGTGGGGCGTGCGCCCGCGAGGGCTGGAAGTGGGGCGGTGGGGGTCAGGTGGGAGGGAGTAGGGACATTTGGCGGGCTGTTTTGATGGCTTGGGACAGGTGGCGTTGTTGGCGGGGGGTTACGTGCGTGACCCGGCGGGCGCGGATCTTGCCGCGGTCCGAGATGAACTTCCGCAGGAGTTGGGTGTCCTTGTAGTCGATGTAGGTGATTCCTGCCTGGTCCAGGGGGTTGGGGCGGGGACGGGGGTGGGGACGGGTGCGGCGGGGAGTCAACTCAGGCCTCCAGGAGGGTGTCGAAGGCGGGTGGGAGGTTCTTCCAGGCGGCCCGCCCGGCCCCGTACTCCTCGTCGGTGAGAAGACAGGACTCAAGAACCCCTTCGAGCGCCTCGCGGTCGAGGCCGGGCGACGTGAAGACGAGGTGCTGGCAGCAGTCCCCGTGCTCGGGGTGCCAGTCGAGCGCGGCCGCGGCCCGGCGGACCGGCGGGACGAGGTCCCAGGCCGCGTCCGGCAGGGACGCGAGCCACGGCCCGGCGTTCTCCACGCACAGCGCACCCCCCGCCGCGTCCCACGCGAGCAGCGTGTCGGGCCGGTCGGCCAGCCAGAACCGGCCGCGGCTGCGGGCGGCGGCGCAGGTCAGGTCCTCCAGGGCCGCGTAGAGCCGCTCGGGGTGGAAGGGACGGTCACGGTGCCACACGAAGGTCGTCACACCGCTCTCGTCGGCCTCGGCGGGCAGCAGCGCGCACGCCGGATGCTGTGCGGCGGCGGCCGCCTCGGCGTCGAAACCGGCGAGCGCCGCGGCCACCAAGTCGTCGGCCACCACGTCGTCGGCGGCAAGGGACACCCGTCGGGCCGTCGGGTGGAGTTGGGCGAGGAGCGCGTGGTCCTCGGCATCGGCGTCCGCCGACTCGGCGACGGCGAGCACCGGCGCGTACTCCAGCTGCCGCGCCCACGTGTCGGCGACCGTGCGCTGGTCGGTGGCGGCCGCGGCCAGCCCGGCGTCGGCGAGGTCGTCGCCGTTGGCGAGGTAGGGCAGCAGCAGGCTCGGGTCGACGGCGGTGAGCACGCCGCTGAGGCGCAGCGCCCGCGACCCGTGGCCGACGATCACCTCGGCCATGGCCTTCGGCTCCACGGAGTCCCACAGCTCGACGACGGCGAGCCGGGTGAGTCCGGCGGCCGCGAGCCGCTCCAGCTCCGGCACCAGGTCCTCGCGCAGCGCGCAGCAGGCGCAGTCGTTGACGAGGGGCGCCTCGCCGGTGGAGAGGACCCCGGTGGCGTCGCGCACGGTGCGTACGACCGTGCCGCGCGCGGCGGTCGACAGGTCGTGGTGCAGGGCCACGCTGCCGGGCACGCCGGCCAGCAGGCGGGCGACGGCGGCCGCCCGGGCCTCCGCGTGCAGCCCGGCGACGACGACCACATCCATCGTCCGGGAATCCGGGGCCGGGTCCGGGTCCGGTTCCGGGACCGGGCGGCCGTCCCTCAGCGGTCCTGCCATCAGCGGTCCCTGCCGTAGCGCCGCTCGAAGCGCTCGACGCGGCCCGCGGTGTCCAGGACGCGCTGCTGTCCCGTGTAGAAGGGGTGGCTCGCGGAGGAGACCTCGACGTCGATGACGGGGTAGGTGCGGCCGTCCTCCCAGTCGATCGTCTTGTCGCTGGTGGCGGTGGAGCGGGTGAGGAAGGCGAAGTTCGCGGCCTTGTCGCGGAAGACGACGGGGCCGTACGGCGGGTGGATACCGGGTCGCATGGGGGTCAGCGCTCCTCTCGGAAGTCGACGTGCCGGCCGGCCATCGGGTCGTACTTGCGCAGGGTGAGGCGGTCGGGGTTGTTACGGCGGTTCTTGCGGGTGACGTACGTGTAGCCCGTGCCCGCGGTGGAGCGGAGCTTGATGACCGGGCGGAGTTCGTTGCGAGCCATGACAGGTAGTGTATGAAAATGAATCCCGTTTTCAAAACGGTCTTCCGAGCTCCCTGAGAGAGGTGTGTCACTCCCCATGTCCGCCCACTGCCAGCTGACCGGCGCGAAGCCCGGCTTCGGCAACCGGATCTCCCACTCCCACCGGCGGTCCTCGCGCCGCTTCGACCCGAACGTCCAGCGCAGGCGCTACTGGCTGCCGAGCGAGGGCCGGTATGTGCGCCTCCGCCTGAGCGCGAAGGGCATCAGGACCGTCGACACCATCGGCATCGAGGCCGCCGTGGCCAGGATTCGTGCGCGCGGGGTGAAGGTCTGATGGCCAAGAAGAGCAAGATCGCGAAGAACGAGAAGCGGCGCGCCGTCGTCGCCCGCTACGCCGCGCGGCGCGCCGAGCTGAAGGAGATCGTCCGCCGCCCGTCCACGCCGGACGCCGAACGGCTCGCCGCCCAGCGGGAATTGGCCCGCCAGCCGCGCGACGCCAGCGCGACGCGCGTACGCAACCGCGACAGCGTGGACGGGCGTCCCCGTGGGTACGTGGGCGTCTTCGGCCTATCCAGGGTGCGGCTCCGCGAGCAGGCGCACGCGGGATTCCTGCCCGGGGTCCGCAAATCCTCCTGGTAGCTTGGCGCGCGTTTCCGGGCCGCTCGGCCTGGAGCGGTGTTCGATCAGCTCGATCCGGCTCGATCCGGATCGGTTTCCGGTGTCGGCTCCGGTTCTGCTTCCGGGTTCGGTTGCCGGATTCCGTTTCCGGTTCTTTTTAGGGGGACTTCAGTGCGTAGGCGCGTCCGTAACGTCCGCAAAGCGGCGATCAGTACGTCGGTGGCGGGCATCGCCGCCGTGCTCGTCCTGACGGGATGCAGCAGCGACAGCGACGACGACGGCGACAAGGGCCGCAAGGACAAGGGTGCCGCGTCGGACAGCGCGTCCGAGTCGCCCGGATCCGGCGGGTCCGGCGGGACCGGCGGTTCGGGTGTCAAGGACGGCAGCCTGGAGGGCAGTTGGGTGTCGCAGTCCGGCGGCAAGCCCGTCGGCCTCGTCATCACCGGCACGAAGGCGTCGCTCGTCGGCACCGGGCAGGTGTGCAACGGCACCACCAGCAACGGTTCCGACCTGCCGACGATCGAGCTGAAGTGCAGCGACGGCGGCATGGAACGCTCCAAGGGCCGCGTCGAGTCCGTGAACTCCACGACCATGAAGGTCGCCTGGGAGGGCCACGGCACGGACGAGTTCGTCAGGGCGAAGGGCGGCAAGATGCCGGAGGGGCTGCCGACGGCGAAGCTGCCGGGGACCTGACGTACGGCGGCTCGTACGCCGTTCACGACGTACAGCGGCTCGTACGCCGTTCAGCGGGCCGTGGGATCCTCCTGATCCCACGGCCCGTCCTGCCTTTTGGGCGCGTCGCTGTCCGTGCCGTCCACCAGCATCGGCGGGGGTGTCGTGTCCAGGGCGTCGGAGAGTTCCTCCAGGGCCGCGAGGAGCAGGTGGGCGCCGCGGCGGACGACGCGGTCCGGCACGCCCTCGCCGTCCCATGCCTCCAGGGCCTCGCGGACCGGGTCCCAGGTGGGTACGCGGCGTTCGCGCACGGCCTTGGCGCCCTGTTCGGTGGCGGTGCGCAGGGCGTCCGCGAGCCGGGCGGCGGCCGGGACCGGGGGCGTGCCGCGGTCCGGCAGGTGCGCCTCCAGGAGCATGGCGACGCGGCCGATCTGGACCAGGGCGTGCTCGGCGTCCGCGGCGGCGGCGCGGGACAGGCCGCGGTGGCGTACGGGTTCGTGCTTGGCCCGTTCCACCGCCTCCTGCCAGGCGATACGGGTGTCGCGCGCGGCGAGCAGCGACGCGCGCACGTCCGGGCAGGCCCGGCCCGCCGGGGCGGCGTAGTGGCCGACGACCGCGGCCGCGTAACGGCCGTCCGCCGTCAGCCAGTCGGCGAGCCGGGTGCGCAGGCGCGGGGTCTCCCACGCGGGGTACGCGGCGTACGCGAGCATGGCGAGGACGCCGCCGAGCAGAGTCAGGACGACGCGCTCCGGGACCGTCTGTGTCCACTGTTCGCCGCCCATGCCGAGCAGGAACACGACGTACGCCGCCACGCAGGCCTGGGCCGCGAACTGGCCCGTGCGCATCAGGAGGTACATCAGTCCCGCGGACGCGACCGCGAGCGTGCCGGAGAGATGGGTGCCGGGGTGGGTGAGCTGGACCAGGCCCGTGGCCAGGGCGACGCCCACGAGGGTGCCCGCGAAGCGGGCCACCGCGCGGGAGTAGGTCTGGGAGAAGTCGGGGCGCATGACCATGACCGAGGCCATGGGGGCCCAGTAGGCGTGGCCCAGGGGGAGCAAGGTGCCCAGGAGGTAGCCGGTGGTGGCCACCGCGGTGACGCGGGTGGCGTGGCGTCTCACCGGTGAGGGGCGGGTCAGTTCTCTGCGCATGGCGCGGTACGCGGTGGGCGCGAGGGCCAGGAGGCCTGGGCGGAGGAGGTTCTGGGGTGGGGGTGAGGGTTGGGGCTGGGGTGGGGGCTGGGGTGAGGGCTGGGGTGGGGTGGTGGCCTCGCGGGGCGCCCCAGGCCCGCCCCTTTCCCGAAACCAGGGGCTGCCGCCCCTGGGACCCCGCTTTATCGGCGCTTCGCGCCTCGTCCTCAAACTCCCCCAAGTTCTCGGCTTCGCTCGAACAGGGGGCACCCCCTCGACGGGCTGGGTTGGATTACCGCCCGCTACCTCCACCGCGTCCTTCAAGAGGGAGCCCAGGCGGGTGGCCGCGCGGTGGGGCGGGCCCTTGAGGATGGCTCCGGTGTCGGGGGTCTGGAAGGCGGAGACCGCCGCGGGGGGCAGGTCCACCGGGGTGCCGTGGCGGATGGCTCGGGCCGCCGCGTCGAGGATCGCGGCCGCGGCGGCGAGGAGTTCGCGGGCGCGGTCACGTTCGGGGCCCTCTTCGGGGACGCCGACGGCCGGGTCGGCGAGGGAGGCGAGGACGGGGCGGATGCGTTCGGCGAGGCCTCGGGCGCCGTGGAGTTCGGCGGGGCGGGTGCGGGCCTGGCGTGCGGTGATCGTCGCCGCGTCGCGGGCCGCCATCAGCGGGACGGGGTCGAACGGCGCCACCGGGTCGTGGCGCAGCCGGCGCGCGTAGTCCGCCTCGGCCGCGAGGGCGTCGGCGAGCGCGTCGCGGTGGGCGCCCCAGCGGCGTACCGGGAAGAGGATCACCAGGGCCGCCTGGACCAGGCCGCCCGCCACCATCATCGCGGCGTGGCCCGCCGCCGCGGCGACCGATGTGGGGAGCGTGACCGTCACCAGCATGATCGCCACGTTGGACGTGGCGATCAGGCCGATCGTGGGGCCCGCCGCCCAGCTCAGGCCCGCGAGGAACGTCCACGTCGCGAGGAGGGCGAGGAAGAGCAGCGGGTGGCCGCCGGTGACGTACCCGAGGAACGTGGAGGCGGCGAGGCTCGTGCCGGAGGCGATGGCGAGCTCGGGGCGGGGGCGCCAGCTGCGCTGGAACGTGGCGATGGCCGCCTGGTACGCGCCGAACGCCGAGCTGGCGGCGACCGCCGGGCCGAAGAGCGCGAGGCCCGCCCCGATGACGATCGCGAGGCCCGCCGCGCCGCGCAGCGCGACGAGGGGTTCGAGGCGGCGGCGCTCCACGGCAAGCCCTGACCTCGCGGTCTGTCGCAGGGCTCGCCACCAGGTCATTCCCCGATGGTACGAGCCATATTGCGTGAAATGGACGTAAAGGGCGCCAAGGGGTGCTAAGCGGTCAGGCGGGCTGTGGCTCGGGCTGCAGCTCAGGCTGTGGCCGGCTCTCGTCGCGCTTCGCCCGCACCTCGTCGAGGTACTCCGCGATCGCGTCCCGGTTGCGGGCCAGGCACTCCACGCGCTGGGTCATGCGGTCCAGCTCCTGCTCCAGGGTGGCCAGCATCTCGGGGGTGGCGTCGGGGAAGTGGATGATGCGGGGCTTGTTGAGGCAGGGCAGGATCTGCTTGATGAGGCGGGTGGGGAGGCCCGCGTCGAGGAGGCCGCGGATCTGCAGGACCCGGTCGACGTAGAACTCGTCGTAGTCGCGGTAGCCGTTCGGGGTGCGGTCGGCGACGATCAGGCCCTGCTCCTCGTAGTAGCGCAGCAGCCTGCGTGCCGTGCCGGTGCGTTCCGAGAGTTCTCCGATGCGCATGCGTCCACCTCCGCGGTCAGGGGGTCGGCCAAGAGGGTGAACGCTAGCGGCCGAGCTCCGTCTTCCCCATCCGGGCCCGGTCGGCGGCGGCCGCGCCCTCGGCCCAGCCCGCGCCGTCGCGCACGCCCCGCACCCGGGTCGTGGTGGTCTCCGGGAACATCCGCTCCGCCCGGTCGGCGACGGCGACGTCACGGGAGGCGAGGACGGGCAGGAGCTCGCCCGGCTCGTGCGTGACGGCCGCGGCGGCCGCGTGCAGACGGGCGCCGACGCGGTCGGCGTACGCCATGAGGAAGGCCTGCCGGAACGTCTTCGTACGCTTGCGGCCGCCCGCACGCTGCCCCGCCTCCGCCCTGGTCATCGCGGCCGTGCCCTGAACGAGCAGCGAGGTGTACAGCAACTCGACGGCCTCCAGGTCCGCTTCGAAGCCGACGACGGTGGTGAAGCCGAGGGGCTCGTTCCAGACGGCGCGGCAGCGGTTCGCGGTGGCGACCGCGTCGAGGAGGATCGCCTTGGCCGTCTCGTACGGGGCGTCGACGCCGACGCGGCACGCGGTGGGCGCGTCCTTGGCGTGCGTACGGGCCGCGAGCAGCGCCTCGTCGACGCTGTGCCGGGCCATCAGCTCCTGCGCCTTCGCGGTGAGCGCCTCCGCCTCCTCGGGGAAGCCGGTCGCCTCGGCCTTGGCGAGCAGGGCGCGGATGCGGGCGAGCGCGCGCGGTTCGTCGGTGGGGTGCGGCGGGGGTACGTGGGCGGGGGTGCCGGGCGCCGGTCCTATCGGCTCGATCGGGGGCAGGCGGAGCAGGAGCCGGTAGAGGGTGAGGACGGCGGTGGCGTGGGCGAAGCGGTCCGGGGCGCGCCACGGCGCGTGGGCGTCGAGGGCGGCGAGCTGGGCCGGCCAGCGGGCGGGGAGCCGGTTCCCGTAGGGGGCGGTCTCGGTGCGGATGAGGTCGGCGACGAGGCGTACGTGGGCGTCGTCGAGGTCGCGGCGCACCTGGCGGACGACGTCGGCGGGCTGCCAGCCGCGGGCCCAGGCGCGGCGGATCAGGTCCTCGCCGCGGGAGCGGAGTTCGGCGTCGACGGCGGGGGCGGTGGCGGGGTCGGTGGTGGCGGCCGCGAGGAGGGAGGCGCCGGTGTCGAGGCCGTGGTCGGGCTTTGTCCGGGCGGCTGTGCCTGCGCCTGCGCCTGTGCCTGCGCCTGTGCCTGCGGCGCGGGTGGCGCGGTTCGCGCGGTTCGCGCGGGTGGCGCCCGAGGTGCTCGCGCCGCCTGTGTCGCCCGCGTCGCCCGCGTACAAGGCCGCCGCGAACGCCTTGTCGATCACCGATTCCATACCCTTAAGGGTAGGCCTGGCCCTACCCCCGATCCGCCCTCCAGTGGGCGTGAAGGGGGTCCCACCAGGCGGTTCGCTTACAGGCATGGTCCTCTCCTCGCTCCGTGCCCGCTGGCCCTCCTTCCTCGGGGCCTTCGTCGCCGTCGCCCTGGGCGTGGCCCTGACCGCCGCGATGGGGGTGGGGCTCGCGGCGAGCGTGGACCCACCCCCGCGGCCGCCCGAGCGGTTCGCCTCGTCGCCGGTGGTCGTGGCGGGCCGGGACACGCTGACGGTGGCGGTGCGGCGCGGCCCCGGGAGCGAGCAGGTGACGAAGCGGCTCGCTCATCCACACCCTGTGGACAGCGAACTCCTGCGCGAGCTGCGCCGCCTGGGGAGCGTACGGACGCACGGGCCCCTCGACGCCGTGGGCGTCGACGCCCCCGCCGCCGAGGTCCGCGCCGCCGTCGCCGCGTCCGGCACCGGCGCCCGGGTGCTCACCGGCGGCGACCGGCGCCGCGTCGACCCCCAGGCGGAGCGCGACGCCCGGGCGCTGGTGTCCGTGAACGCCTTTCTGGGCACGGCGGGCGGGGTCGCCGCGTTTGTCTCCGCCTTCGTGACGGCGTCGACGTTCGCGTTCGTGGTGGCGCTGCGGCGGCGGGAGTTCGGGCTGCTCCGGGCGGCCGGGGCGAGCCGGGGGCAGGTGCGGCGGTGGCTCCTCGGGGAGGCGGCCGTGGTCGGCGCGGCGGCGTCGGCGGCCGGGTGCGTCGGGGGCGCGTGGGCGGCGCCGGTGCTCGCGCGGGCGCTGGTGGACGCGGAGGTGGCGCCGCCGTGGTTCACGGTGACCGAAGGCCTGTCGTGGACTTGGTGGCCGTACCAGCTCGCCTTCTGGACCGGGCTGCTCGTGGCGGTCGCCGGGGCGTGGGGCGCGGCGGGGCGCGCGGGCCGGGTCAGCCCCGTGGAGGCGCTGCGCGAGGCGTCGCTCGACACGGGTGTGATGCCGCCCGTCCGCCGCGTCGTCGGCGGTGCGCTGCTCGCCGGGGCGCTCGGCCTGCTGGCCTGGACGCTGTGGCGCGACCCGTCCGGCCTGCTGCAGCGCAAGACGTACACGACGCAGCCGATGATCCTCGCGACGGCGGTGGCGGCGCTGGCTCCGCTCCTCGTGCGGGGGGTCGTGGGCGTTGTCTGCGGGGTCGTTCGTGGGGTCATGCGTGGGGTCGTCGGCGGGGTCGTCGGCGGGGTCGTCGGCCGGGGCATCGGCGGGGGCATCGGCGGGGGCATCGGCGGGGGCATCGGCGGGGGCATCGGCTCTGCCTTCGGTCGGCCGAAGGCTCAGCGCCCGGCCGGTGGTTGGCCCGGCCGGCTCCGCCCGGCGGCGGCGGTCGCGCGGATCGTACGGGCCAACAGCGCCGCATCCGTACGCCGCACCTCCGCCGTCGCAGCGCCCGTCCTGGTCACGGTCGCGCTCGCGGGCTGTCTGCTCGGCTCGGCGGAGACGGTGGGCGCGGCGAAGGCGGCGGAGGCGCGGGGGCGGACGGGGGCGGATCTGGTGGTTACGGAGGCGGAGACGGGGGCGGAGACGGGGGCGGTGGGTGCGGGTTCGGCGGCGGGTACCGGTCCGGCGGTGGGTACCGGTCCGGCGGTGGGTGCGGGTTCGGCGGGTGCGGGGCTGCGGGTTCCGCGTGTGCCGGGGGCCGTGGTCGCGGGCTCCGCCGCCACCGCCGTGTTCGTCCGCGAGGACGGCGGCAGCGCGCTGGTGCGCTCCGACGCGCGGGCGGTGTCCGACCCGGCGGCGTTCGCGGCGGTCGCGCGGCTTCCCGTGGTGGCGGGCGACGTACGCGACCTCGACGACCGGTCGATCGTCGTCAACGAGGAGTGGCAGCGGCACCGTGTCGGCGACCGGGTGACGGTGTGGCTCGGCGACGGGCGCCGGGTGCGGCTGCGGGTGGTGGCGGTGCTCGCGCGGGGCACCGGGGACAACGGTGTGTACGTCACCGCGCGCAACGGGGCGAGGGGCCCGGCGGGGGCCTTCGTCGACCGGCTCGACGTGCGGCTGAAGGCGGGGGCCGACCGTGCGGCGGTGGTGCGGGCGCTTGCCGCAACCGGTGGGCGGGTGCGGACGGTTGAGGACTGGCTGGCGGCCGAGTACCCGGGCGTGAAGCGGCAGACCCGGCTCGGGCTGCTGATGCTGCTCGCGCTGTGCCTCGCGTACACGGCGATCTCCCTCGTCGCGACGCTCCTCATGACCGCGCCGGTGCGTGGGCCTGAGTGGCGCTCTTTGCGGCTCGTGGGGGCCACGCCCGCCCAACTCCGGTTCGTCGCCGCCGGCGAGGCCTTCCTCGCGGTGGTCGTCGGGGCGGTGCTCGGTCTCGCCGTCACGTTGGTCAGCCTTGGTGGGGTCGGTGCGGCGCTGGCTCGGCTTTCGGTGCCGGTGACGGTGGTGGTGCCGTGGGGGGTGATGGGGGTGTGTGCGGGAGTGTGCGGGGTGGTGGGGGTGGGGGTTGGGGTGGTGGGGGTTCGGGGGGTGGGGGGTTGAGCCCTCGCGGGTGGCGCCCCAGGCCCGCCCCTTCCCGAACCAGGGGCTGCCGCCCCTGGGACCCCGCTTTATCGGCGCTCCGCGCCTCGCCCTCAAACGCCGGGCGGGCTGGATCATCGCCGCTT
>NZ_JBHYJH010000179.1:0-18354 GCF_042740445.1 Streptomyces sp. NPDC059003
TTTGAGGAGCGGGGTCTGGGGCGGAGCCCCAGTTCGGGAAGGGGCGGGATTGGGGAACCCCCCGTTAGGGCCCACGTAGTACCTGCGACGGACCCCCGGAACCCATCCCACGCGGGACGCCCAAGGGCGACCCGCCCCCGTACCGTCGTACCCGTGACCGACAAACCCCGGAGCCCAGAGTTCCACCTCGCGCAGAACGCCCTGCAAGGACTCCGCACCGACCTGTTCCACGACGCCTTCGCCTACCGCCCCCTGCCCCCGCTGAGGACGGACACGGGCCTGCCCGCCGGCTTCCGCGGCCGGATACGCGCGGCCGCGGCGTGGTTCCCGCACGCCACGGTGCTCACCCTCGCCCTGATCACGCTGATCGCCGCCTACGTGGGCGGCTTCGGCAACTGGCAGAGCAGCGAGTTCGGATGGGCCCTGACGGGGATCCTGCCCGCGGCGGCCGTGGCCCTGACGCTGGTGCGGCCGGTCCTCGCCTGGTGGCTCTCGCTGGGGATGACACCGGTCATGGTGGTCCTGAACAGCGGCGGCTGGTTCCCGTGGGCGCCGGGCTCGGTCGTCGGGCACACGGCGGTGATGGCCATCGTGGCGGCGCGCACCCGGCCGCGCACGGCGGCGTGGATGTGGGTGATCACGGTCCTGTACTCGATGTTCGCGGGTACGTCGGGGCCCACGTCGTATCCGGCGTCGGGGCTCGTCGCGGACTCCGACGCGATGGCCATGGCGGTCTTCAGCGGCATCGTCGTCGCCCTCGTCAGCCTCGTGACGCTGAACCGCTCCGCCCGCCAGGAGGTCGTCGCCGAGCGCACCGTCACGGCCGTCGAGCGGGACCGGCGCACGCTCCTGGAGGAGCGCACGAACATCGCCCGTGAGCTGCACGACGTGGTCGCGCACCACATGTCGGTGGTCGCGATCCAGGCGGAGGCCGCCCCGTACCGCGTGCAGAACCCGCCGCCGGAGCTGGAGCAGGCCTTCGCGACGATCCGCGAGAACGCGGTGATCGCCCTGACCGAGCTGCGCCGCGTCCTCGGCGTCGTCCGCGCCGAGGACTACGAGGCCCCCGACGCCCCGCAGCCGACGCTCGCCGACCTCGACCGGCTCCTCGACAACGTACGCGGCACGGGCCTGAGCGTGGAGAAGGTCGTGACGGGCGCCGCGCGCGAGCTGCCGCAGGGCGTGGAGCTGTCCGCGTACCGGATCGTGCAGGAGGCCCTGAGCAACAGCCTGCGGCACGCGCCGGGCGCGACGGCCCGGGTGGAGATCGGGTACGTGCTTGGCGGGCTCGGACTGCGGATCGTCAACGGCCCCGCCACCGGGCTCGTCAAGCCCTCGCCCGGCGCCGGGCACGGCATCACCGGCATGCGGGAGCGGGTCACCATGCTCGACGGCGAGATGACGGCGGAGCCCACCGCCGACGGGGGGTACGAGGTGACGGTGTTCCTGCCGGTTCCCGTGGCGACGGCGACGGCGACAGCGACGGGGGCGGCGGTCGCCGACGTGCCCGCGACCCCGGGGGAGTCCGCATGACCCGGACCATTCGTGTCCTGATCGCCGACGACCAGATGATGGTCCGCGAGGGCTTCTCCGTCCTGCTCAACGCGATGCCGGACATCGAGGTCGTCGGCGAGGCGGTGAACGGCCGCGAGGCCGTGGAGCGCGTGCGCGAACTCGCCCCGGACATCGTCCTGATGGACATCCGCATGCCGGAGATGAACGGGATCGACGCCACCCGCGAGATCGTCTCCGGCGCCGCCGGCGCGACCACGAAGGTCCTCGTCCTGACGACGTTCGACCTCGACGAGTACGTGTACCAGGCGCTGCGCGCGGGCGCGTCCGGCTTCCTGCTGAAGGACGCGTCGGCGCGGCAGCTCGCGGACGGCGTACGGGTCGTGGCGGCGGGCGACGCCCTGCTCGCGCCGAGCGTGACGCGGCGCCTGATCACGGAGTTCTCGAAGCTGTCGGACCGGCCGCAGCTCGGGGTTTCCGCGCAGGCGCAGGCCCAGTACGGCGAGCTGACCGAGCGCGAGACGGAGGTGCTCGTCCTGATCGCGCAGGGGCTCTCCAACGCGGAGATCGCCACGCACCTCGTCGTCGCCGAGTCCACCATCAAGACGCACGTCAGCCGCATCCTGGTGAAGCTGGGGCTGCGGGACCGCACGCAGGCGGCGGTGTTCGCGTACGAGGCGAGGCTGGTCACGCCCGGGTGAGAGGGTCTAACGTCCGTTCATGGGTGAATGGGCAGGTGAATGGGCAGACGTGACCGGTGTCTTCGCGCCCGGGGCGGCCGCGTTCGTCGCGGACCCCTACCCCGCGTACGCCGAGCTGCGCGCCCGCGGCCGCGTGCACCACTACGGGCCGAGCGACCAGTATCTGATCCCGCGCCACGCGGACGTCGCGGCGCTGCTGCGCGACCGGCGGCTCGGCCGCACGTATCTGCACCGCTTCAGTCACGAGGAGTTCGGCCGCCAGGCGCCGCCGCCCGCGCACGAGCCGTTCCACGTCCTCAACGACAACGGCATGCTCGACCTGGAGGCCCCGGCCCACACCCGCATCCGCCGCCTGGTCGCGAAGGCGTTCACGCCGCGCACGGTGGCGCGACTCGGGCCGTATGTGGAGGGGCTCGCCGACGAGTTGGTGCGGGGGCTCGTCGCGGACGGGGGCGGGGACCTCGTGGCCCGCGTCGCGGAGCCGCTGCCCGTCGCGGTGATCGCCGAGATGCTCGGCATCCCGGAGGGCGACGACCGGCACCAGCTGCGGCCCTGGTCGGCCGACATCTGCGGCATGTACGAGCTGAACCCGTCCGAGGAGACGGCGGCGCGCGCCGTGCGGGCGTCGGTCGAGTTCTCCGCGTACTTGAGGGAGCTGATCGCCGCGCGGCGCGCGGCCGGGCTCGACGGCGACGACCTGCTCACCGGCCTCATCGCCGCCCACGAGGACGAGGACCGGCTCAGCGAGCAGGAGCTGATCTCCACCTGCGTCCTGCTCCTGAACGCCGGGCACGAGGCGACCGTCAACGCCACCGCCAACGGCTGGTACGCGCTGTTCCGCCACCCGGACCAGCTCGCCGCCCTGCGCGCCGACCCGGACGGCCTGCTGCCGACGGCCGTGGAGGAACTGCTCCGCTACGACACGCCGTTGCAGCTCTTCGAGCGGTGGGTGCTCGACGACATCGAGGTCGACGGGACCGTGATCCCGCGCGGCAGCGAGGTCGCGCTGCTCTTCGGCTCCGCCAACCGCGACCCGGACGCCTTCGCCGACCCGGAGACCCTCGACCTGGCGCGGGCCGACAACCCGCACATCTCCTTCAGCGCGGGCCTGCACTACTGCATCGGCGCCCCGCTGGCGCGGATCGAACTCGCTGCGTCGCTCGGCGCGTTGCTGCGCCGTGCCCCCGCGCTCCGGCTCGCCGCCGAGCCGGAGCGCAAGCCGAACTTCGTGATCCGGGGGCTCGGGGAACTCCTCGTGGAGTGCTGAGTGCCGAGTGCTGAGTGCAGTGCTGCGACGGCTCATGTGGCTGATACGAGGGTCCGTCAGCCGGTCAGCAGGTCCCGTCGGCGCAGGGCCGCCAGGCCCGCCGCCGTCAGGGCGAGCGCCAGGGCCGTCAGGAGCAGCACCGGCGGCCACGCCATGTCGTTGCCGGGCAGCTTCGGCAGGTGCGAGAACGGCGACAGGTTCATGACCGCCTGCGGCACGTCGAGCGCGGGGCCGAACCAGCCGATGAGCAGGGCCGCGCCCGCCACCCCCCAGGCGCCGACGGCGAGGTGGGGCGCGGCGCCGTGGAGCAGCACGGCGAGCGCGCCGATCAGCCAGATCGCGGGCACCTGGACCAGACAGGCGCCGAGGACCGGCCCGGCGTCCTGCCCGTACCCGAGCGCGAGGCCGCACCCGGCGAGCAGCATGATCAGTGCGGCGCCGCCGAACGCGATGACGAGGTGCCCGGCGGCCCAGCGCAGCCTGCCGACGGCGTTCGCAAGGACCGGCTCCGCGCGCTGTGCGGTCTCCTCACCGTGGAGCCGCAGCACCGACGCGACGACGTAGAGCGCGCCGACCATCGCGATGATGCCGATCATCGCGGACAGGAACGCGTCGGTGAGCCCGGCGTGGCCGCCCATGCGCCGGAAGATCTCGCGGGTGTTCTCGTTGTCGCCGACGAGGTCGGCGACGCCGTCCGTCATGCCGCCGAAGACGACGCCCGCGACCAGGAAGCCCGCGCTCCACCCGTACACCGCCCCGCGCTGGAGCCGCCACGCGAGCGCGCCCGCCGTGCCGACGCGGCCGTTCGCCGGGCCCGGCCGCGACGGCAGGAAGCTCATGCCGACGTCGCGCTTGCCCGCCAGTTCGTACGCGGTGACGCACCCCACGGCGATCGTGCCCGCGAAGAGCAGCAGCACCCACCACCGCTCGTCGCCGAAGGCGCGGGTGTTCTCCAGCCAGCCGACCGGCGACAGCCAGGTGAGCGGCGACGAGCCGTCCGCCGTCGCCGAGTCGCCCGCCGCGCGCAGCACGAAGGCCGCGCCGAGCAGCGCCGACGTGAGGCCCTTGGCCAGGCGGGCGCTCTCCGTGAGCTGGGCGACGATCGCGGCGAACACCGCGAACACCATGCCCACGCAGGCCACGGCGAGGCCGAGCGCGACCGCGCCGGTGCCGCCCTCGCCCGCGAGCCCGGCCGCGATGAGCAGACCGAGGAGCGCGTTGGCGGCGAGCGCCGTGAGCAGCGCGGACGTCAGCGGCGCCCGGCGCCCGACCATGGCGGACGACACCATCTCCTGCCGCCCCGTCTCCTCTTCCTCGCGGGTGTGGCGTACGACGACGACCAGGCTCATCACGGCGGCGAGCAGCCCGGCGTACGTACCGACGCGCCACGCGGTGAGGCCGCCGATCGACTGCTCGAACACCGGGCCGTAGAAGGCGCGCAGGGAGGCGTTCGTGGTCATCGACTCGACCAGGTCCGCGCGCTCCGCGGGGGTGCCGTACACGTTCCTGAGCGTGTTCGGCATGCTCAGGACCATCATCGTGACGACCGTGAGCCAGACCGGGATCAGGACCCGGTCGCGGCGCAGGGCGAGCCGGAACAGGGGCCAGGTCCCGGCGAGTTGGCGCCTGCGGGCGGCTCGTTGCGAGGCGGGCAGTGGCGGGCTGCCGAGGGTGAGGGTCATCGGGCCACCGCCGCCTCTTCGCCCCGGGGGCCGGGGCGGTCGGTACCCGTGCGGTCGGCGCGGTCGTCCTGGTAATGCCGCAGGAACAGCTCCTCCAGGGTGGGCGGCGTGCTCGTCAGGGAGCGCACCCCCGCGTCGGTGAGCGCGCGCAGGACCGCGTCGAGCTTGTCGGTGTCGACCTGGAGCCGCACCTGGTGGCCCTGGACGTCCAGGTCGTGCACGCCGGGCAGGTGCGCCAGGCCGTCGGGGGCGGCCGCGAGTTCGGCGTGCACGCTGGTGCGGGTGAGGTGGCGCAGGTCGGCGAGGGAGCCGCTCTCGACCGTCCGCCCGCCGCGGATGATGCTGACCTGGTCGCAGAGGGTCTCCACCTCGCTGAGGATGTGCGAGGACAGCAGTACGGTGCGGCCGCGCTCGCGCTCGTCCTCGACGCAGTACTGGAAGACCTCCTCCATCAGCGGGTCGAGCCCGGAGGTCGGCTCGTCGAGGACGAGCACGTCGACGTCGGAGGCGAAGGCCGCGACGAGGGCGACCTTCTGCCGGTTGCCCTTGGAGTAGGTGCGGCCCTTCTTCGTCGGGTCGAGCTCGAACCGCTCGACGAGCTCCGCCCGCCGCGCCTTGTCGAGCCCTCCTCTGAGCCGCCCGTACAGGTCGATGACCTCGCCGCCGGACAGATTGCGCCACAGCGTGACGTCGCCGGGCACGTACGCGACGTGCCGGTGCAGCTCCACGGCGTCGTGCCACGGGTCCCTGCCGAGCAGGCGCGCCGTCCCGGAGTCGGCGCGCAGCAGGCCGAGCAGGACCCGGATGGTGGTCGACTTCCCCGAGCCGTTCGGCCCGAGGAACCCGTGCACCTCACCGGCCTCCACCCGCAGGTCGAGCCCGTCGAGGGCGTGCGTCCGGCCGAAGGACTTGTGCAGGCCGGACACCTCAATGGCGGGGTGTGCCTTCGTCATGTTTTTGAAACTACGCTAGTTTCACAATTTTGTGAAGTTAAGGAAGCGCTTAAACTTGGGCGTGCGGTGGTGGACGTCGGGGAGATGATCGACGGATGGGCAGCGAGGGTTCTGGCGTGGGCGCCTTGAGCGGTGATGGGGCTGTGGGCGGTGCGGGCGGCGCGGGTACGAGTACGAGTGCGGGTGTGGGCGTGGAGCGCAAGGTGAATGGCGTGGAGGCCGGGGGGCGTACTCCCGAGGAGGAGTCGGCGGCCGCCTCGCGGTTCACCGAGCAGTTCGCCGCGCAGCTCGTCTGGGCCGGGATGCCGCGCATGCCCGCGCGGGTCTTCGCCGCGCTGCTCGCCTCCGACTCCGGCGCGCTCACCGCGGCGGAGCTCGGGGAGCGGCTGCACGTCAGTCCGGCGGCGGTGTCCGGGGCCGTGCGCTATCTGACGCAGCAGTTCATGATCACGCGCGAGCGCGAGCCGGGTTCGCGGCGCGACCTCTTCCGGGTGCACGGCAACCAGTGGTACGAGGCGCTCGGCAACCGGGACAACGTGCTGCAGCGGTGGGAGGCCGCGCTGCGGGAGGGCATCGGGCATCTGGGGGCGGACACGCCTGCCGGGCGGCGGCTCGGGGAGACGTTGGCGTTCTTCGAGTTCGTGCAGGAGGAGTTGGCGGGACTGATGGCACGGTGGCGTGTCCGCCGGGAGTCCCTCTTCGGCCCGCCCACGCCCTGACGCCTTCGGCGTGAGCCCTGGGGTGGGGGGACCCGCCGCCGGGCGCATCGGACCCGGGTGCGGGCCGGTGGGGGGTTTCCGCCGCTACCGCGGCGGTTTGTTTCCCACCCGCCCGCCCGTTTCCACCCTCCCGCGGGGTGGGCGCCCCCGGTGGGGGCTGGCCGCCGTCGGCGGGTGCCGCCGGGACGGTTGGTAGTGGGAGGGCGGGCGGGGTGAAGCCGCCGCGGTAGCGGCGGGACCTGTGCCCAGGGACCGGGCAGGGCCTGCGGCCATGTGTGCCGGTTGCGCAATTTCGGAGAAGTGGTGGGGGTGGCGGGCCGCATAGCGTGGGGGCGCGCGGGACGGGCCCGGCGCGGGAGAGGGGACGGCATGTCTGGTGAGCGAGCCGCGACGGCGGACGGCACGGCGCTGAGGGTGGCCCTCTGGCGGGCCCTCCACGTCCGGGCCGACCCGCCACCCCACGTACTCGAGGACGAGGTCGGCCTGCGCCTCGCGGCACCGGACGACGGCTGGCGCGGCCGACCGGACATGGACGCGCACGCCACGAGCCGCATGCGCGCGTCCATCGTGGCCCGCGCCCGCTACATCGAGGACCTGGTCGTGGACCAGGCCGGCCAGGGCGTCACCCAGTACGTCTCCCTCGGCGCCGGCCTGGACACCTTCGCCCAGCGCAGGCCCGACACCGCCGCAGGCCTGCGGGTGTTCGAGGTCGACCGGCCGGAACCGCAGGCCTGGAAGCGGCGGCGCCTGACCGAGCTCGGCTTCGGCGTCCCCGAGTGGCTGCACCTCGTACCGGTCGACTTCGAGTCGGGCCCCTCCTGGTGGGAACGGCTCGTCGCGGCCGGCTTCGACGCGGAGCGCCCCGCGGTCGTGGCCTCGACCGGCGTCACCATGTACCTCACGAGAGAGGCGACCGCGGCCACCCTGCGCCAGGTCGCCGAGCTCGCCCCCGGCTCCACGTTCGCCACGACCTTCATGCTGCCGCTCGACCTCGTCGCGCCGGACGAGCGCCCCCTGCTCCAGGCGACCGAGCGCGCGGCCCGGGCGTCCGGTACGCCCTTCATCAGCTTCTTCTCCCCCGACGAGATGCTGGCCCTCGCCCGCGAGACCGGGTTCCGCGACGCCCGGCACGTCTCGGCCGCGAGCCTCGCCCAGCGCTACTTCGCGGGCAGGACGGACGGCCTCAGCCCGTCCAGCGCGGAGGAACTCCTCGTGGCCACGACCTAGGGCGTGTCTTTCGGATCAGGCCGGGCCCGCGACGCCTGGCACGGCACCTCGCCGCGTTGTCGCACCGCCCACGTACGCCCAGTACGAGGACGATGCTCCGCCTTGCGATGCACCGCACCAGACGCCGCGGGCTGATCCGGCCTGATCCAAAAGACACGCCCTAGCGCGGCAGCGGCAGGCGGCTCACTCCGGCAGGATCAGGCGCCAGGGCTGGGGGTGCACCGTCCACGTACGACTGCGTACGGGACCCGCGGTCACCACGTCCGCGCGATAGCGGAAGTCCGGCCCCGACACCGTCACCGAGCGGGCCCGCGCCCGCACGGGCGCGGCCTCCGCGCCGACGGAGGCCGGCCGGACCTCGACCCGCGCGAGCCCCCCGATCCCAGGGGTGACGGCCACCATCTCGACGGGCTGGTCGAGGTCGACGAGCGTGACGCCGTCGGCCTCGACCCGCAGCCGCGCGGGCCCGGCCGCCGGCCGCGCCGGCCGGGCGCCCAGGGTCCGGACGAGGGACTGACAGGTCCGCAGCCACGCATGCCGCTCACCGCCCCCGGAGCTCCCGGAGCCCCCGGCGGACCCGGAGCCCCTGGCGGACCCACCGTCCCCGTCCGCTCCGTCCGATCCGTCCGATCCGGCGGACCCGTCGGCAGCCCCGGCCCCGCCCTTCCCGTACCCCCCTGAGGCGCCCCCGCCCGAACCCGCCGGGATCCACACATCCCCCAGGACCACCTCGTCCCGGTCGTCCACGAGCAGGTCGAGCCGTCGCGGCACCCCGTCGAGCACGGCGCGCGCCGCGGCGACCGCCCCCGTGGGGACGCCCAGCGACCGGGTGAGGCGCACGGCGGACGCGCTGGCCGCGACCGGGACGACGGAGACCTCGGCGGCGGCCAGGGCCCGCTCGCGGTGCAGGACGCCGACGGCGCGTCGAAGCGCCTGGTCGTCGCCGACCACGACGGGCCGGCGCGCACCCCGTCTGACCAGGGCACGGGCGAATTCCTCCGGCCCGTCGGGCAGGCAGATCTTCAGGGCGGCGCCCGCGCCAAGCACGTCCTTGGCGATGCGCACGGACTCGCCGTCGGTGCGCCGGGCGACCGGGTCGATGATCACGACGAGTTCATCGCGCTGGTCGCGAGCCGACACGTGCGCCCTTTCTTTAGTCCTCGGGTAGCATCTTTGTGCAAGAGCCCCTTGCGCTATTGCGCCAGGGGCTTCGTCTATTCCGGGGCGTCCAAGGCACACCCACACCGGCGGCCGACGGCTACTGGCTGCGGCCCCTGACCTTGGACATGCCCCGCCCGGAAGGGGTGTACGCCTGTGCCCGCACTCGTGCTGCTCGGTGCTCAGTGGGGTGACGAAGGCAAGGGAAAGGCCACCGACCTGCTCGGTGGCTCCGTGGACTATGTGGTGCGTTACCAGGGCGGCAACAATGCCGGCCACACCGTCGTCGTAGGCGACCAGAAGTACGCGCTGCATCTCCTCCCTTCCGGGATCCTCTCGCCGGACTGCGTCCCGGTCATCGGCAACGGCGTCGTCGTCGACCCGTCGGTCCTGCTCTCCGAGCTGAGCGGTCTGAACGAGCGCGGCGTCGACACGTCGAAGCTGCTGATCAGCGGAAACGCGCACATCATCACGCCGTACAACGTGACGGTCGACAAGGTGGGCGAGCGCTTCCTCGGCAAGAGGAAGATCGGCACCACCGGCCGCGGCATCGGCCCGACCTACGCCGACAAGATCAACCGCACCGGCATCCGCGTCCAGGACCTCTACGACGAGTCGATCCTGACGCAGAAGGTCGAGGCGGCCCTGGAGCAGAAGAACCAGCTGCTCACGAAGGTGTTCAACCGCCGCGCCATCGAGTCGGCGCAGATCGTCGAGCAGCTCCTTGAGCACGGCGAGAACATCAAGCAGTACGTGGCCGACACGACGCTGATCCTCAACAACGCCCTGGACGAGGACAAGGTCGTCCTGTTCGAGGGCGGCCAGGGCACGCTCCTGGACGTGGACCACGGCACGTACCCCTTCGTCACCTCGTCGAACCCGACCGCGGGCGGCGCCTGCACGGGCACCGGCGTCGGCCCGACGAAGATCAGCCGCGTCATCGGCATCCTGAAGGCGTACACCACGCGCGTCGGCGCGGGCCCGTTCCCGACGGAGCTCTTCGACAAGGACGGCGAGGCGCTGCGCGAGATCGGCGGCGAGCGCGGTGTCACCACCGGGCGCGACCGCCGCTGCGGCTGGTTCGACGCCCCGATCGCCCGCTACGCGACCCGTGTGAACGGCCTGACGGACTTCTTCCTCACCAAGCTCGACGTCCTCACCGGCTGGGAGCGGATCCCGGTCTGCGTGGCGTACGAGATCGACGGCAAGCGCGTCGAGGAGCTGCCGTACAGCCAGTCGGACTTCCACCACGCGAAGCCGATCTACGAGACGCTGCCCGGCTGGTCCGAGGACATCACCAAGGCCAAGACCTTCGCCGACCTGCCGAAGAACGCGCAGGCGTACGTGAAGGCCCTGGAGGAGATGTCCGGCGCCCCGATCTCCGCGATCGGCGTGGGCCCCGGCCGCGACGAGACGATCGAGATCAACTCGTTCATCTAGCCCGTTCCGTGCATCTCTGATCCGAAGACACGCCCTAGGTGCACACCCGACGCCGCGGCTGGTCCGGCAGGTAGCCCGCGCGCTCCTGCCGGGTCAGGTCGCGGTGCACTGCGCGGCAGATGCGGTCGACGGCCTCCGGCGCGGTGGGGAGGTCGACCTTCCAGAGGCGTGCCTTCCCGTCCTCGCCGCCGGTGGCCACGGTCCGCCCGTCCGGGCCGACGGCCACCGCGAAGACCGGCGCGGTCGGCCCGGTGAGGCGGGCGCGCCGCCTGCCGGTGGCCGTGTCCCACAGGCCCACGGTCCCGTCGTCGCCCGCGGAGGCGAGGGTGCGGCCCCCCGGGCCGAAGGCCACCGCGGCGACCTTGCCCGCGTGGGCCATGAGCGTGGCCCGTGCCGTGCCCGTCGCGGTGTCCCAGAGCCGTAGCCTGCCGTCCTCGCCGCCCGCGGCGAGGACGTTTCCGTCGGGGCTGAAGGCCACGGCCACGACCGCGCTCGTGTGGCCGGTGAGGGTGGCGCGCCGCTTGCCGGTGGCCACGTCCCACAGCCCGACCGTGCCGTCGGTGGCGCCGGTGGCCAGGGTGCGGCCGTCGTCGCTGAACGCGACCGCGTGGACCGTACCGGGGTTCTTCAGGGGCCGGGCCCGGCGCACGGACACGTCCCACAGCTCCACCGTCCGGTCCCCGTCGGAGGTGGCGAGGGTCAGCCGGTCGGGGCTGATCGCGACCGTTTCGAAGATGCTCGCGCGCCCGGTGCGCGTCGTGCGGCGCCTGCCGTCGGCCACGTCCCACACCCGCATCGTCTGCGAGTCGTTGACGGTGGTCAGGGTCTGCCCGTCCGGGCTGAACGCGAGGGCGGGGACCGGCCCCGAGCCGTCCTTGAGGCGGACCCGGGTGCGGCCGCTGGCCGTGTCCCACAGGCGCACCACCCAGTCGGCGCCGCTGGTGGCGAGGGTGCGGCCGTCGGGGCTGAAGGTGACGGCGATGACCGCCTCGCCGTGGCCGGCGAGCGTGGTGGGCGGCGGCCGTCCGGCCGTGTTCCACAGCCGTGCCGTCCGGTCGTGGCTGCTGGTGGCCAGGGTGCGGCCGTCGGGGCCGAACGCCACCCCGGAGACCTGCTCGGCGTGGCCGGTCAGGACGGTGCGCGTCCTGCCGCTGCGCACGTCCCACAGGCGTACGGTCCTGTCGGTGCCGCTGGTGGCCAGGGTGCGCCCGTCCGGGCTGAACGCCACCCCGGTGACCTCGCCCGTGTGGCCGGTGAGGGTGGCGCGCCGCCTGCCGGTGGCCGCGTCCCACAGCCGCACGGCGGTGTCGGCGCCGCTGGTGGCGAACATGTCGCCGTCGGGGCTGAACGCCACGCCGGTGACCGTGTTCGTGTGGGCCTTGAGGGTGATGCGCTGCTTCCCGGTGGCCGTGTTCCACAGCCGGGCCGTCTTGTCGGTGCTGCCGGTGGCGAGCGTGTCGCCGTCGCGGCTGAAGGCGACGGAGAAGACCGGCTCCGTGTGGCCGGTGAGGGTCGGGCCCCGCCTGCCGGTGTCCGCGTCCGTGAGGCGTACGGTCCCGTTGTCGTTGCCGGTGGCCAGGGTGCGGCCGTCGGGGCTGAAGGCGAGGGCGAAGACGACGTCCTTGCGGCTGGTGAGGGTGGTGCGGATGCTGCGCGCCGCCACGTCCCACAGCAGCACCCGCCAGTCGCCGCTGGTCGCGAGGGTCCGCCCGTCGGGGCTGAACGCCACCGCGTACACGTCGCC
The DNA here is from genome assembly GCF_042740445.1 of Streptomyces sp. NPDC059003. Taxonomy (NCBI): domain Bacteria; kingdom Bacillati; phylum Actinomycetota; class Actinomycetes; order Kitasatosporales; family Streptomycetaceae; genus Streptomyces; species Streptomyces sp. NPDC059003. The sequence continues at coordinate 12,404 of NZ_JBHYJH010000179.1, forward strand.
GGTGTGGCCGGTGAGGACGGCGAGCGCCCGGCCGGTGGCCGCGTCCCACAGGCGTACGGTCCCGTCGTCGCCGCCCGTGGCCACGGTCCGCCCGTCCGGGCTGAACGCCACCGTGAGGACCCGCCCCGTGTGGCCCGTGAGCCGGTGCCGCAGGGGGAGCGCGGCGGCGGCGTAGAGGCTGCTCGTCGCCTCGGGCGTGGGTGCGGTGCGGCGGGCCTCGATCGCGAGGAGCGACGCGAGGTCGGGGTCGCTGGGCAGCAGCGCGGCGGACTGCGCGGCGAGCTGCCGCGACTGGGCCAGGCGCTGGGCGGCGCGGGCCCGGTTGCGTTCGCGGTCGCTGTCGCGGCTCTGCTGCCAGGCGACCAGGCTCGCGGTCAGGACGAGGGCGAGCAGCACGGACAGGGCCACGGTGAACCGGCGCAGGCGCTGTGTGACCCGCGCCGCCGCGCGCGCCTCCTGGTCGCGGGCGGCGGCGCTGGCGGCGAGGAAGTCCCGCTCCAGGCCGGTGAGGTCCCGCTGGCGGCGGTCCTCGGGGAAGTGCTCGTCGGCGGTGGCGAGCCGCGTACCCCGGTACAGCGCGCCGTCGTCCCGGCCGAGCTCCTGCCAGACCTCGGCGGCCTCGGTGAGCCTGCGGTGGCAGCGCAGGCGTTCGCGGTCGTCGCCGATCCAGCCGCGCAGCCGCGGCCAGCCGGTGATGACGGCCTCGTGGGCCAGGTCGACGGTGTCGTGGTCGAGGGTGATGAGCCGGGCCCGGGCCAGCCGGTCGAGGACGCGCGCGGTGCCGTCGGGGTCACCGGTGTCCAGCTCCGCGCGCGGCACGGGGCGGCGGGTGTCGGGGGTGCCGTCGCCGGGGGCGACCAGGCGCAGCAGGATGTGGCGCGCCAGGTCGGCGTGGCCGACGGGCAGGCGGGTGTAGAGGTCCTCGGCGGTGCGGGCGAGCGCGCCCGCCACCTCGCCGGACGCCTCGTACGCGGCGGTCGTCAGGGTGCGGCCCTGGCGGCGGCGCCAGGTCTCCAGGAGCGCGTGCGAGGTCAGCGGCAGACAGCCCGGCTCGGCCACGGTCTGCTCGACGAGCCGGGCGGTCAGGGCGCGTTCGACGAGCAGTCCCTGCGCGGCGGCGGGACGGACGATGGCCTCGCGCAGCTCGTCGGGGCTCATCGGCACCACCGGAAGTCCCGCCTCGCGCACCGCTTCGGCGAGGCCGCGGTGCTGCAGGCAGTGCCCGTAGAAGTCCGCCCGTACGCCGAGGACCACCCGCAGCCGCCGGTCGTCGTCGCGGGCGGCGAGGATCCTGTCGATGAACAGGTCCCGTTCGCCCGGGTCGTGGCAGAGGGTGAAGACCTCCTCGAACTGGTCGACGAGCAGCCAGGTGTCGCCCTCCGCGCCCGCCGGGTCGAAGAGCCGCTCGTGGGTGCGGGCGGGCCGCGGCCCCGGGGTGAGGATGCGGATCGCGGCGGGCCGGGCGTGCTCCGCGCCGGGCTCCTGGAGGCGGGGGACGAGCCCGGCGCGCAGCAGCGACGACTTGCCGCTGCCCGAGGGCCCGAAGACGGTGACCAGGCGGTGTTCCAGGGTCAGTCGCAGCAGGTCGGCGGTGATCCGGTCGCGGCCGAAGAACCGGTCGCCGTCCCGGGCCTCGTAGCGCGCGAGGCCGCGGTAGGGCGGCTCCTTCTCCTCGTCCTCGTCCGGTGGCAGGGCCGCCTCGGCGCGCCGCGCCTCGCCCCAGCGCCGCTCCCACTGGGCCGGGTCGCCGTCGCAGGCCCGCACATAGGCGAGCGCGACCGGCAGCGACGGCAGCTTCTCGCCCGCGACGGCGTAGGCGAGGGCGGTGGCGGAGTAGTCGACGCGGCGGGCCATCGCCCGGTACGTCGGTGTGCCCGCCGCCCGGCGCAGCTCGCGCAGCTCGTACGCGAACCGCTCCACCGGCCCTGCCGACGGATCGATCGGTTTCTCACGACGCCCCACCCAGGCCTCCCCGTGTCCCCCGTGGCGTGCGGTGAGGCACCCACCCAACACCGTTGCCGCGCCGGCGCGGAAGCGGCTCGCGAGCCAACTCGCGGGCCTGTCACGGCGCCCCACTTTTTTGTCCCGAGGCACGTAGAGAGGTGCGGGACAAAGCCGCGGCCGCTGGACTGTTGACGGAACGGGGGAACCCGGGGGATCGGGGGGTCCCGGGTAAATCGGGGGCCCCAGGGGGAAAACGGGGGACCCCAGGGGGAATCGGGGGGAAACCGGGGCGCCGGGTCGACAGGCCCGGCGCCCCGCTTTCGAGTACGCCAGTTCTCCGCGGACGTCAGTTCTCCGCGGGCGTCAGTTCTTGGTGTACGTCAGTTCTTGGTGTACGTCAGCGCCCCGCTGCCGTCCACGTTCGCGCGGCGCAGCTGGCCGCCGGGCACCATCACGATCTCGCTGCGCTTGCCGGGGTCGCAGGTCGTCGCCGGGCCGACGGTGACCTCCGTCGGGCCGATGCTGAGCCGGTTCTCGGACGCGGACTCCAGCTTGCCCTGGAACACGCAGTGATACGTGCCACCGCTCTCGAGCGGGCCGTCGGCGGTCACGGACAGGACGGTGTCGCCGACCTCGCCCTGCTGGATGGTGAGTTCACGCGTGCTGCGCCCCGCGTCGGTGGTGAGGCTGCCGCTCCAGGTGCCGAGGAACTTCTCCGGGACGGGGCCGTCGTCGGACTGCGTCGACGTGGACGGCGAGGGGCTGCCGGAGCCGGAGTCGGACGGGGTGCCGGGCGTCTTCGGCGCGCTGGAGCCGCGGTTCTTGCTGTCGCCGCGCGCCTTCGGGTCGCCGTCGCCCTTCATCACCGCGTACACGGTGCCGCCCGCGCCGACGGCCACGATCAGGGCCACGGCGACGAGCAGCGCGGTGGAACGGCCGCTGCGGCGCGGCGGGTCGAGGGGCGGCGGGCCGTACGGCGGGGTCGGGCCGTAGGGCGGCGTCTGGCCGTACGGGGGCTGCGGGTGCGGGTAGCCGTAGGCGGCGGGGCCGGCGGGGCCCGCGGGCGCTTGCGGGTAGCCGTAGGCGGGCGCGTGGCTCGGCGTGGGCGCCGGGGCGGGGGGCGCGCCGCTGACCATGGTGGGGAGGTGGTTGACGGGGGGCGCGTGGCCGGGGGCGCCGGGCGGGGGAGGGGTGTCCTGGCCGGGTGCCGCGGCGCCGTTCGCCGCGGCACCGTTCGCGGGGGCGGACTGCGGCGCGGGCGGGGCGGTGGGCGGAGGCGTGGGGGCGGACGCGGCCCCGGCCTCGCCGTCCACGTCCCCCTCGGGATTCTCCGTGTCCAGCAACTGCACGGCATGCCGCCCGAGTTGGGCGACGAGCGCGCCCGGAAGCCACGGCTCGAGGGACTTCCCCTCGAAGAGCGTGTCCTCGGTGCCCGTGCGGGCCAGGATGTCGTCGAGCGAGGGCCGTGCGGCCGGGTCCTTGGCGAGGCAGTCGCGCACGAGCTCCGCGACCTCCTCGGGCACCCCGTCCAGATCGGGCTCCTCCTGCGCGATCCGGAACATCAGCGCGTGCACCCCGCTGTTGGCCGTCCCGAACGGCAGCGCGCCCGTGGCCGCGTACGCGAGGACGGAGCCGAGGCAGAAGACGTCGCACGCCTCCGTGACGCGGTCGCCGCGGACCTGCTCGGGCGCCATGAAGCCGGGCGACCCGACGAGCGCCCCGGTCCGCGTGAGCCCGCCGTCGGTGACGGTCTGCAGGGCGCGGGCGATGCCGAAGTCGATGACGCGGGGGCCGTCGATGGTCACGAGGACGTTGGACGGCTTGAGGTCGCGGTGGATGAGCCCGGCCGCGTGGATGTCCTTGAGGGCGTGGGCGAGCCCGGCGGCGAGGATGTTCACGGACCGCTCGGGCAGCGGCCCGTGGTCCTGCGAGACGACGGCCTGCAGCGAGGGCCCGGCGACGTACCCGGTGGCGACCCACGGGATCGCCGCCTCCGTGTCCGCGTCCAGGACCGGCGCGGTCCAGGCGCCGCCGACGCGCCGCGCGGCCCCCACCTCCTGCCGGAACCGGCCGCGGAACTCCTCCTGCGCGGCGAGCTCCTCGCGGACCAGCTTCACCGCGACCGTACGGCCGCGGTCCGAGCGCGCCAGGTACACCTGCCCCATGCCGCCCGCGCCGAGCCGCGCGAGCAGTCGGTAGGCGCCTATGCGCTGCGGATCCCCCGGGCCCAGTTTCTCCATGGCCATCGCGGCGCCGTCCTCCCCCAAGTTCCAGCCACTTCCGGCGCGGCCACTCTGCGTGCACCGCGCTGCAACAGACTGAGGATAGTGCGGGCTCAACAGGGGCGGCCCGGGGTTACGTCTACGGTTGCGTAACGGCGGACTCCAGCCGCGCCATGGCCTGTGAAAGGGCCTCCAACACCTGGGCTGTTTGCGCGAATTGTTCCTCGCCGAGCGCGTCCCTGAGCCGCGCGGCGAGTTCCGCATGGCCGGGCCGGATCCGGGCGATCGCCTCCCGGCCCGCGTCGGTGGGCGTGAGGAGCTTGGCGCGGCGGTGCGCCGGATTCGGCACGTACGCGGCGAGTCCGCGCCGCACGAGCAGGTCCGCGACACGTTGCACGCTCTGCCGCGTGATGCCCATGACCCGTGCGATTCCGGCCACCGGCAGGGGTTCGCGCAGGACCGCGCCGAGGACCTGCCACCAGGCGGCGGTGAGCCCGGCGGGCCTGGCGAGCTCCTCCGACACCGCGAGGAACTGGCCGTTGAGCCGGAAGACGCCGAGCGCGGTACGGCTGAGCAGCTCCTGCGCGCCCCGCTCCTCGTCCCTGCCCCTGTTCTCCGTGTCCTTGCTGTCCTCGCTCATGAGTTGAGGGTCTCGTACGCGGCCGGGTCCGAGTCGTGGAAGAGCCGGTACCAGGCGTCCAGCTTCTCGCCCTCGAACGCGCCCATCCGCTTGAGCACCTCGCGGGCGAACGCGACCGGCTCGGTGGGCCCGGCCGTGATCAGGTCGCCGTCGGTGACGGCGTCGGTCTCGACGTACCGCTCCTGGCCCCGGTAGCCCGTGGCGTCCAGGTACATCGGTACGGCGCTCGTGTGCGCGCGGTCGTCGAGCAGGCCCTCGCGGGCGAGGCCCGCCGTGGCGCCGCAGATCGCGGCGACCGGCACGCCCGCGTCGAGGAAGGCGCGGGCCGCGCGGGCGAAGGGGGCGAGCCGGTCGCCGGTGTCCCACAGGTCGGCGCCGGGCAGGATCAGCAGCTCACTGTCCTCGGGGCGCAGCTCGTCGAGGGTCAGGTCGGGCTGGACGCGGACCCCGCCGACGCTGGTGACGGGCTCGCGGGTGGCGGCGACGGTGCGGACGCGGTGGCCGGCGCGGGCGAGGTACGCGGTGGCGTAGCCGGTCTCCCAGTCGGCGAGGGTGTCGTAGACGGCGAGGTGAACACTGCGGCTCATGACGGCCTCCACTCAGCGGCGTATGTAAGCATGCTGTCACTACGACAGCATACTGTCAATGCTCAAAGTGTCGCCGGAAGCCGGAGACGCCGCTTAACGTCCGCAAGGAGCCCCCTTAACCCACGCCTCCCTACCGTCCCGGCCATGGAACTCCACACCCTCGCCGCCCACCTCGGCCTCGACCTCGCGGCCGTCACGCTCCTGACCTTCGGCGTCTTCTATCCGCGCCACCGCAGGCGCGAGCTCGTCCCCGCGTACCTCGCCCTGAACGTCGCGCTGTTCGCGGTCGTCGCGGCCCTGTCGGAGGCGAAGAGCGGCGGCGGGCTCGCGCTCGGGTTCGGGCTCTTCGGGGTCCTGTCGATCGTCCGGCTCCGCTCCGACGCGGTGCAGCACCAGGAGGTCGCGTACTACTTCACGACGCTCGTCCTCGGCCTCCTGTGCGGCCTGCCCGGCCTCTCGCTGCCCCTGGCCGCGGGCCTCGCCGCCGTGCTGCTGCTCGTGATGTACGCCGCCGACCACCCGCGCCTGTACGCCCGCGACCGCCGCGCGGTCGTCACC
>NZ_JBHYJH010000180.1:0-17845 GCF_042740445.1 Streptomyces sp. NPDC059003
CTGGACCCCCCTTCTCTCCGCGCTTCGCGCTCGTCCTCAAACGCCGGACGGGCTGAAGGCTCCCCTCAGACCTGCCTCAGGGCGCCCCCGTCCACCGCCCACTCCGCCCCCGTCACCTGGCCCGCCAGCGGGGACAGGAGGTAGGCGATGACCCGGGCGACGTCGTCGGGGGTGCCGATGCGGCCGGACGGGAGGCGGCGCTCCTCGCGTACGAAGCGGTCGACGGCCTCCTCGACCGTGGTGCCGTACTGCGCGGCCAGCTGCTCGGCGAAGCCGCCGGGCGCGTCCCAGAGGGCGGTGCGGGTCGGGCCCGGGGCGACGACGTTGGACCGTACGCCGCGGGGGCCGAACTCGGCGGCGAGGGTCTTGTTGACCGAGAGCAGCGCGGTCTTCGCGGCGGCGTAGTCGGACAGCTCGGGGGCGGGGAAGCGGCCCGCCTCGCTGGTGACGTGGACGACGCTCGCGCCGCCGTCCGCCGCGAGCAGCGACGGCAGGGCGGCCCGCGTCATCCGTACCGCGGAGTGGAAGTTGAGCTCGAAGGTGCGGGCCCAGTCGTCGTCGCCGATGCCGAGGAAGCCGTCGCGCGAGGTGAGCCCGCCGACGTTGTTGACGAGCCCGTCGATCCGGCCGTGCCGCGCGAGCACGGCCTCGACGACCCGGCCTGGCGCCTCCCGCTCCGCGAGGTCGGCGGCGACTGAGCTGATCCCCTTCCCGAGCGCGTCCACGCGCTCGGCGGACCGTGCGACTCCCACGACCGACGCGCCCTCCGCGGCGAGGAGTTGAGCGGTGGCGGCCCCGATCCCGGCGGACGCTCCGGTGACGACGAAAACCTTGCCTTCGATTAACAGATCCACGATGACTCCAGGGGTATCAAGCCCGTCCGGTCGTTTGAGGACGAGCGCGAAGCGCGGAGAGAAGGGGGTCTGGGGGCGGAGCCCCCAGAGGTGGGGCGGGTGGGCGGGAGAAGAACCCGACCGGAGGTCAGAGCGAGCTCAGGTCCACGGCGCGGGCCATGGCCCGGTAACCCGCGTCGTTGGGGTGCAGGTGGTCCCCGCTGTCGTACGCGGGGCGAATCCGCTCCGGGTCCGAGGGGTCGGCGAGCGCCTTGTCGAAGTCCACGTACCCGTCGTACTCACCGGAAGTCCGCACCCAGTCGTTGAACTCGTCACTGACGGCGGCCGCGTGCTCGCCGTAGTGGTCGGAGCCGCCGAGCGGCACGAGGGTCGCGCCGACGACCTTCAGGCCCTTGGCGTGGGCGGCGCGGATCAACTTGCGGTGGCCGTTGATGAGTTCCTTGGCGCTGACGACCGGCGCGGGCTTGTAGGTGGGCTTGTCGGTCTCGCTGAAGCCGATGTCGTTGACGCCTTCGAGGACGACGACGGTGCCGACGCCGGGCAGGTCGGTGACGTCGCGCCCGAACCGGGTCGCGCTCCTGTCGCCGAACCAGGCCGAGTCGTTGAGGACCATGTTGCCGCCGATGCCGGAGTTCACGACCGGGCGGGGCTTGCCCGCCTTGGCGAGGCGTTCGGCGAGGGCGTCGGACCAGCGGCGGTTGAGGTCGGTGGAGGAGGCGAAGCCGTCGGTGATGGAGTCGCCGAACAGCGCGATGCCGTCGCCCTTGGCGCGCTTGGAGCCCTTGTCGCTGTTGCCGGCCTTCCCGCCGCTGACGTCGACGCCCGACAGGTAGTACCAGGACTCGGTGGACTCGTCGAAGGCGCGGGCGCCGGTGTCGGCGACGTGGTCGCCCTTGGCGCGGTAGCTGGTCGCGAAGGACTGGGCGTGGAAGGTGGCGGGCCCGGTGGTCCCGGCGAGGCGCAGGGTGACCGTGACGGACTCGAAGCGGTCGAGGCCCAACGCGGCGGCGTCGCTGGAGAGTTGGCCACCGGCCGGTATGGTCACGGACTTCTTCCCGCCGAAGGTGAGGTGCCGTACGGAGCCCTTCTTCACGGCGGCCCCCTTCGTGCCGTCGGTCTTCGCGAGGGTCGCGGCCTCGATGCGCAGCGGTGACGCCCCGTACGCGTTGGAGAGCCGGATGCGGGCGCTGTCACCTCCTTCCGTCACGCGGACGACCTGTCGCAGGGTCTGGTTGTCGAAGCCTGCCTCCGACCAGTTGGCCTTGAAGCCGATGCTCGGCCGCTGCGGGGACGCGGCCCAGGCGGCGCTCCACGCCTGCTCCTTTCCGGCTTCGTGCTTGCCGCTGGACGAGGAGGCCTGCGCGGCGGTCACGGCGGCGCCGGTGGTGAGGGCGAGGGCGACGGTGGCGGCGAGGACGGTCTTGCGGGTACGGGAGATCACGGTGTGCTCCTGGGAGTTGAGAGGTTGACGGGCTGTCGTACCGGGGCTGTGCCCCGACCCCTCAAAGATCCGCCGAACCCCACCCCCGATCAACGACGATCCATGAAACGATTACTTCGCCGATGCTTATCGATGCAGGTCAGGGCGTACGCGAGGGGGAGCGCACGGTGGAGCGGAACGAGCTGGAAACCTTTCTGACCCTCGCCGAGGAGCTGCATTTCGGCCGCACGGCCGAGCGACTCCTGGTCTCCCAGGCGCGGGTCAGTCAAACCGTGAAGAAGCTGGAGCGCAAGATCGGCGGCACGCTCTTCGAACGCACCAGCCGTGTGGTGCGGATCTCGCCGCTCGGGCGTCAGCTGTACGACGATCTGGCGCCGTTGTACGAGCGGATGGAGGAGGCGGTGGCCCGGGCGAAGGATCTGGCGCGGGGGGTGGAGGGCGAGCTGGGCGTGGGCTTCCTGGGATCCGGGGCCGGATCCCTGACCCAGCCCATCCTGAAGCTCTTCCGGGACCGCTGTCCCAAGTGTGAGATCCGTATGCGGGAGACGCAGTTCCAGGATCCGTTGGGGCCGCTGCGGGCGGGGGAGGTGGACGTCCTGTTCACGTGCCTGCCCGTGGACGAGCCGGATCTCACGGTGGGGCCCGTGGTCATCAATGAGCCGCGGGCCCTGGCGATGCCGGTGGGGCACCGGCTTGCCGGTCGGTCCGCCCTGTCCTGGGAGGACCTGGCGGGGGAGACCTGCTTCGGTGTGGTGAACAGTGCGCCCGCGTATTGGTGGGACTTCCATGTGCCGCCGCGCACCCCCTCCGGCCGGGAGATCCCCCGCGGGCAGGCTGTGGCCACGTTCCAGGAACTCATGACCCTCATCGCGACGGGTCAGGGAGTCTCCCCGGTCATCGCCTCCGTGGAGACGTACTACTCCCGCCCGGACATCACGTTCGTCCCCGTCCCCGACCTGCCGTCGGCCGACGTGGCCCTGATCTGGCGCAAAGCTGGCGTCACCGCCCCGATCAAGGCTTTCGTCCAGGCGGTCCAGGACACCCTCAAAACAAACGGCGGCCCCGCCAGGTTCTAACACTCCCCACCCACCCACCCGTTTCCAGCACCCCGCGGGGCGCACGTCGCGCAAAGCGCTGCGGCTGGCAGCCCCGGTTCTCTCCCACCCACCCACCCGTTTCCAGTACCCCGCGGGGTGCACGTTGCGCGGAGCGCTGCGGCTGGCTGCCTATGTGTTCCGCCGCTGGCGCGGCGGTTGTTTCCCACCCGCCCGCCCGTTTCTGGCTGCACGTGGGGTGGACGCCCCTGGGTGGGTGTTGCCCGCCGTCGGCGGCTGCGGCGTGGTCTCCCCACCCACGCAGTAGCAGCGCTCCGCGCAACGCTCACCGTCCGGTGTGGGGTAAACGGGTGGGGTGGGTGGGGGAGATCCCGCCGCGGCAGCGGCGGGCACATGCGTGACAACCCACAGACGAAGGACCCCCGCAGCACCCCCACCCACCCAGCCGCAGCGCTCCGCGCAACGCCCACCGTCCGGTGCGGGGTAAACGGGTGGGCTGGGTGGGAGAAATCCCGCCGCGGTAGCGGCGGGCACATGGGCACCCAGCTGCAGCGCTCCGCGCGACGTGCACGCCGCGGGGTGCTGGAAACGGGTGGAGTGGGTGGGAGAGATCCCGCCGCGGTAGCGGTGGGTGCGTGGGCTGGCAGCCGCAGCGCTGGGCGCGACGTGCACCCCGCGGGGTGCTGGAAACGGGTGGGTGGGTGGGAAGGGCTCAGCCCGGGGCACCGTCGGTGTCGGTGCACAGGGCCCAGATGACGAACGCGCCGATGGCGAGGGAGATCAGGGCCCACAGGGGCTGGTACGGCAGCCACAGGAACTCCACCACCATCCCGACCGCCGCCAGGGCCACGCCAACCCCCCGCGCCCAGTCCGCCCCCTTCAGCACCCCCCACCCCGTCACGGCGATGAGGACACCGAGGACGAGGTGGATCCACCCCCACGCGGTGAGGTTGAACTTGTACACGTAGTCGCCGATGCGCGCGTACACGTCGTCCTCGGCGATCCCCGCGATGCCGGCGAGCACGCCGAGTACGCCGTTCACGAGCATGAGGACGCCGGCGAACATGCTCGGGCCCGCGGAGGCCCAGGGGCCAGTCCCCCGTACGGGGCTTTCAGGGCTGTCGGAAGTCATGCCCCGAGCGTCCGGCGCCGGGTGCGCCCCGGCCACCAGGGTGGTCCGACCGGGCGAACGGCGACGCGACCCACCCGAAGCCGCCCCCGGCAGCCGACGGCAGCCGACGTCAGCCCCCGGCAGCCGACGTCAGCCGACGAAGGCCTCCGGCCCGAAGCGCCCCCAGGCCACGAAGGCGGCCAGGAGGACATAGACCAGGTCCACCGCCATGAGCCCGGTCTCGTGGCGCCGGAGGCGGGTGACCGCCGCACCGGTCATGAGCAGCACAAGACCGACGGCGGCCACCGGCACGAGAACCGGCGCGACACCGAGCGCGGCGGGCAGGACCAGGCCCGCCGCGGCCAGGACCTCAAGCGCTCCGATGGCCTTGACGCCGCCGTCGCTGAAGTCTTCGACCCAGGCCGCGCTGGACCCACTGGCGGCGATCTTCTGCCGTGGTACGACCACCTTGAAGGCGCCGCCGAGCAGGTAGGCGGTGGCGAGCAGTCCGGTAACGATCCACAGGGCGAGGTTCATGGGGCGTGTCCTTCCGGAGCGTCCAGGTCGCAGGGTCAGTGCTGGCCCACCTCGTAGCCGCCGGCGGGCTGCTGGATGATGACGTTGCCGCGGTTGAACGCGTTGATGACGGCGATCTGGGTGACCAGGGCGGCGAGTTGGTCCTCGTCGTAGTGCTTGGCGGCGTTGGCCCAGACCTCGTCGGAGACCCCGCCGGCCGCGTCGGCGATGCGGGTGGCCTCTTCGGTCAGCTCAAGGGCCGCGCGCTCGGCGTCGGTGAAGACCGTGGCCTCGCGCCAGGCCACGACCAGGTGGAGGCGCAGGTCGGTCTCGCCCGCGGCGGCGGCTTCCTTGGTGTGCATGTCGATGCACGCGGCGCAGCCGTTGATCTGGCTGGCGCGGAGCATCACCAGCTCGCGCGTCGCGGCCGGCAGGGTCGAGTCCCCGAGCGCCTTGCCCGCCGCGATGATGTGCTTCCACGCCTTGACGGCGACCGGGCTGGCGAAGAGGTTCAGACGGCCGTTCATGGGGACTCCTTTGTCGTGGTTCTTTGTCGTGGTTCGCTGTTGCCCCTCTCAGACAGGGCACCCCGGCGAGCTGTGACAGGAGTCGAATGTGACCTGCGTCTCTCCGCGCGATCCAAGGGCCGCACACCTCGGATAACCTGCGCGGAAAGCGAGTCGGGGGAGGGGTCCAGTGCCTGGATCAGCGGATACGGCAGACATGACGGACACGACAGCTGCGACGGACACGGCAGCCACGACACACACGGCAGCTACGACGGACACAACGGACCCAACAGATACGACCGTTGTGACAGACGCGGCGAGCTACCGCCCCCTCCTCTTCTCCATCGCCTACGGAATGACCGGCTCCGTAGGCGACGCCGAGGACCTCGTGCAGGACGCGTTCCTCGGCCTGACCCGGGCCCACCGTGCGGGCACGGAGATCGCCGCCCCGAAGGCGTACCTGACCACGTCGGTGACGCGTCTCGGCATCAACCACCTGAGTTCGGCGCGCGTGCGGCGGGAGACGTACGTGGGCGAGTGGCTCCCCGAGCCGGTCGTCGTGGCCACCGACCGGCCGGGCCCCGCCGAGCACGCCGAGCTCGCCGACTCCCTGTCGATGGCGTTCCTCGTCCTGCTCGAGGCCCTGTCCCCGGTGGAGCGTGCGGTGTTCGTGCTGCGCGAGGTGTTCGGGTACGACTACCCGGACGTGGCGCGGACCGTCGGCAAGTCCGAGGTGAACTGCCGGCAGATCTTCGCCCGCGCCAGGAAGCGCGTCGCCGCCGGAGGCAGGGAGCACGTCGCCGCCGGAGGGCGGACGGCCGACAGCGCAACGCACCCGTCCCCGTCCCCGTCCCCGCCCCCGCCCCTGCCCCCGGCCCGACGCGCGGAGGGCGAGGAGCTGGCCCGTACGTTCTTCGAGGCCGCCGCGGGCGGCGAGATGGACACCCTGCTCGGCATGCTCGCGCCCGACGTGGTGTTCCACGGCGACGGCGGCGGCAAGGCACGCGCGATCGCGAAGTCGGTGACGGAGCCGCTGCGCGTCGTCCAGCTGCTCGTCGGCGGGATGCGCCGGCTGCGGTCGCTGGGTGCCGTACTCCGGCCGGTCCTGATCAACGGCCGTCCTGGCGTCCTGATCGTCGACGCCGACGAGCGCGTGGCCAGCGCGGTCGAGCTCGACGTCGTCGACGGCGTGGTCCGGGCGATCCACTCCGTGTCCAACCCCGACAAGCTCGGCCACATCGGGCCGGTGTCCGACATCGGACGGCTCCCGGGGAAGTGAGCCACCCGCCCCCCACCCTGGGGTTACCCCCACCCCCACCAGCCGGTTAGCCGGATCGCCCCGAACCCCCACCCCCGGAAATCCTTGTGCACGGCACACACAGCCGACCGTTCAACGTTTCCGTAGGAGTGCACCGGTGCGCGAGCAGGCATGGCAGAGGATCCGTCCGTCGGGACGACAGCGGGGCGGCAAGAGGCGCGGGGTCGTGACGGCCGCGGCCGCGGTGGCCGTCGGCGCGCTGACGGTCGGCGCCCTGGCGCCCACCGCGGCGTCGGCCGCCGACGGGCCCGCGGCCGCTCCGGCGGACCCCGTCCAGGAGGGCCTGAACTCCCTCGTACGCGACGACGGCGTCCCCGCCGCCCTGGGCAGCGTCAAGGACCGCGACGGGCGCACCCGCACCTACACCGCGGGCGTCGCCGACCTCGCCACCGGCGCGAAGGTGCCGAGGGACGGCCAGGTCCGGATCGGCAGCAACACCAAGAGCTTCACCGCCGTCGTCATGCTGCAGCTCGTCGCCGAGAAGAAGGTCAAGCTCAGCGACCACGTCGACGACCACCTGCGCGGCGTCGTACGCGGCGACGGCTTCGACGGCCGCGACATCACCGTCCGCCAGCTCCTCCAGCACACCAGCGGCCTGCCCAACTACCTCGAACACCTCGACAGCGACGTCCGCTACTACAAGCCCCGCGAGCTCCTCGACCGCGCCCTGAAGGGCAAGGCCCACTTCGAGCCCGGCAAGAAGTGGGAGTACAACAACACGAACTACCTCCTCGCGGGCCTGATCATCGAGAAGGTCACCCACCACCCGCTCGCCCAGGAGATCGACCGCCGCGTCATCAAGCGCGCGGGCCTGCGCCACACGTACTTCCCGGCGCCCCACGAGGTGACCATCCGGGAGGCCCACCCCAAGGGCTACGACCAGGCCGCACCGGGCGCGCCCCTGGTCGACGCCACGGAGTGGGACCCCTCCTGGGCGTGGGCGGCGGGCCAGTTGGTCTCCACCAACTCCGACCTCAACCGCTTCTACTCCGCGCTCATGGGCGGCAAGCTCCTGAAGGAGCCCCAGCTCAAGCAGATGCGCAAGACCGTCCGCGCCGGCTTCCCCTTCGCCGAGGGCGCCCGCTACGGCCTCGGCCTGGTGAGGACGCCGCTGTCGTGCGGCGGCGTCTACTGGGGCCACGGCGGCAGCATGACGGGTTACGAGACGCGCGGCGGCGTCGCCAGGAACGGCCGCGCCGTGAACATCGCGGTGACCACGCAGCCGACCGACAAGGGGACCATGAAGCACGCGGAGGGTCTCGTGGACAAGGCCCTGTGCAACGGTCGCTGACCCGCCCCTTCCCTTACGCAGACGCCGCCGGCGTGCCCCCTCGGGCGCGCCGGCGGCGTCGTCGCACACGGCCACACACGGCCGCACACGGCCACACGGGCCCGTACGGCCGTCACGGCGCGAGCCGCGCCACCACCCCGTCGAGCACGCAGTCGAGCCCGATCTCGAAGCTGCCGCGCCGCGTCTCGTCGGCGACGCCCCGCTCCCGCTCCTCGGCCAGCCGCCGCATCCGCGGGAACGGCTTCGCGGCCTCCCGCGCCGCGGGCCACACCTTGTCGAGCCACTCCTGCTCGCTCTGCCCGCTGCGCGCGAGCATCGTGAGGTACGCGGCCTCGGTGGTCGCGATGCCGATGACGTACGCCCAGACGGTCTCCAGGGCGCTCTCGGCGGACACGAGGTCGAACCCGCCCGCCTCGAAGACGGTGAGCATGTCCTCGGAGAGCCGCATCATGTTGGGCCCGAGGTGGGACATGGCGAGCTCGCCCAGCACGGACGCGATCCAGGGGTGCCGCAGGAGCGCCGCGCGGATGTTGTGCGCGCACTCGACGGCGGCGGCCCGCCAGTCGTCCGCGGCCTTGGCGGTGGGCACGTCGATCTCGCCGTAGATCTGGTCGACGACCAGCTCGATGAGCTCGTCCTTGTTGGAGACGTGCGTGTAGAGCGAGGTCGCGCCCGCGTTCAGGCGCGTGCCGAGTTTGCGCATGCTCAGGGACTCGATGCCGTCGGTGTCGAGCAGTTCGACGGCCGCCGAGACGATCTGGTCGCGGCTGAGCGCGGGCTGCTCGCGGCGGCGCCGCTGCGGCCGGGTCCACACGGACGGGATCGACGGCTGCTCGGTCGGTACGGGCTCCTTGGCGCGGGGCATACGACGGCCACCTCTCTTCGCTTGCCTGCGGGCTTGACCTCACTCTAGCGCAGCGCACGTACAGCGTTCGGGTCTTGCGAACAGTGTGCGTCGTACGTACAGTGTTCGGAGTCAGCGAACGACGTACTGGGGAGGTCCGTGATGGACGGGCAGGCAACGAAGGCCGTGGAGGAGAAGGGGTCGGTGGCGCGCAATCCCAAGCGCTGGCTGATCCTCGTCGTGCTGTGCCTGAGCACGCTGGTCCTGGTCGTGGACAACATGGTCCTGACCGTGGCGGTGCCGCCCATCGCCCAGGACCTGGACGCGAGCGCCTCGGACCTCCAGTGGATCCTCGACTCGTACATGCTGGTCTTCGCGGGCCTGCTGCTGACGTCCGGCTCGCTCTCCGACCGCTTCGGCCGCCGCAAGGTGATGCTGATAGGCCTGCTGGTCTTCGGCGCGGCCTCCCTGCTCGCGACCGTCGCGAACAGCCCTGAGCAGCTGATCGCGGGCCGCGTCCTGATGGGTGTCGGCGGCGCCCTGATCATGCCGAGCACGCTGTCCATCCTCATCACCGTCTTCGACGAGGAGGAGCGGCCCAAGGCGATCGCGGCCTGGAGCGGCGTCGCGATGGTCGGCCTGGTCGGCGGCCCGGTCCTCGGCGGCGCGCTGCTCGATCACTTCTGGTGGGGCTCGGTCTTCCTCATCAACATCCCCATCGCGGTCCTCGCGATCGTCGCCGCGCTCGCCCTGATGCCCGAGTCCAAGGGCCCCTGGCGCAAGGCCGACCCGGTCGGCATGGTCCTGTCGATCGTCGGCATGGTGGCCCTGGTGTGGACGATCACCGAGTGGCCGAAGGAGGGCCTCGGCGACCCGAAGGTGTACGTCGCCGCGATCGTGACCGTCGCGTCCCTGGCCGGCTTCGGCCTCTGGGAGACCCGGGTCGCCGAGCCGATGGTTCCGCTCTCCCTCTTCCGCAACCGCGTCTTCACCGGCGCCAGCTTCTCGATCGTCCTGCTGACGTTCGCCAACGGCGGCCTGATGCTGGTCCTGACCCAGTACCTCCAGTTCGTCCTCGACTACTCGCCGACCGACACCGGCTGGGCCTTCGCCCCGCTCGCCATCGCGTCCCTCGTCTTCAACACGATCGGCGCCACGCTGGGCCAGAAGCTCGGCAACCGCGTGATGCTGGCCGGGGGCCTTGCGATCATCGCCTCCGGGTTCTTCACCCTCACCACCCTGGAGCGCGGGGACGGCTTCGGGATCGTCACCCTCGCCATGGTCCTCATGGGCATGGGCGGCGGCCTCGCGATGCCGGCCGCGCAGGCCGCCCTCATGGGCGCCGTTCCCCCCGAGCACGCCGGTGTGGGCTCCGCCCTCAACGACACCGTCCAGCAGGCCGGCGCCGCCCTCGGTGTCGCGGTCCTCGGCTCCATCCTCTCCAGCACGTACGGGAACGCCATGCCGGACGACGCGCCCGGCAAGGCCGACGAGTCCATCGTCGAGGCCTTCGCGGAGGCCGCCCGCACCGGGAACGCGGCGCTGCTCAACACGGCCCGTGACGCCTTCACCGACGCGATGTCCGCCAGCTTCGTGGTCGGCGCGACGGGTGTCCTCGTAGCCGCGGCCCTCTCCATCTACCTGATGCGCCCCCGCCCCCAGCCGAACGACTAACCTCGCGGCGCGCCGGACGGGCTGGATTTTCCAGCCCGTCCGGCGTTTGAGGACGAGGCGCGCAGCGCCGGAAAGAAGGGGTTCTAGGGGCGGAGCCCCTAGTTTCGGGAAGGGGCGGGATTGGGGAAGCCCTCGGCAGAGCCCGGCCGTCACGGCGTCACCTCGCGCAACCGCCCCGCCGCCATGTCCAGCACCCGATCGCAGCGCGCGGCAAGCGCCCGGTCGTGCGTCACGACGACCACCGTCACCGGCAGCGCGCCCAGCGCCACCGCCGCCTCCTCCTGCCCGTCGAAGTCCAGCGCGGCGGTGGGCTCATCGGCGAGCACCACCCCCGCCCCGGCGGCGACACAGCCGATCGCCCGCGCCAGATAGGTGCGTTGCAGCTGACCGCCCGACAGGGTGTGCAGCGGCTTGCGCCGCAGCGCGCCCACGCCGAGGCTCTCCGCCGCGTCGGCGGCCGCCTTCGGCGCACCGCTGGAGTCCAGCAACTCGCCCGCCAGGAGCGGGAACCGGCCGACCGCGGGCTTCTGCGGCACCCACGCGCAGGCGCGCCGCCGCCACGCCCGGTCGGCGGCCGACGCGGTGCCGCGCCCGCCGACGAGGACCGTGCCGGCGCTCTGCCGGTGCAGGCCGAGCACCGTACGCAGCAGCGTGGACTTGCCGGAGCCGTTGGTCCCGGTCAGGGCCACGCGCTCGCCCGCCGCGACCTCGAGGTCGACGCCGTCGACGGCGACGACCCGGCCGTGACCGCAGGTCACGCCCCGCACGTGTACGTCAAGACCACCCATCGCCCTTCACGCGCCTTCCCTGTCGCTCGGTGTCCTCGGTGTCCTCGGTGTTCCCGGCAGTAGTCGGACGCACGGCGCGCCCAGTTCCCGTACGAGAGGTACGAGACGTGCGTGATGTAAGAGACGTGCGAGACGCGTCAACTGCCCGGCCGGACCACCACGGCCGTCACCCGCACCTCCCCGCTGTGCCGGAACCGGAGGACGAAGGGAATCCCGTCGCCGAGCCGCAGCGGCCACTTCGGGCGGAGCATGATGTCGATCCCGTCGGGCTTCATGGTGATCCGCTTGCGCGCGGGCACGGTCACGGACTCGACCATCCGCATCGACTCGACGTTCGCGCCCTTGCGCTCCACGGTCCGGCTGAGCATGGTCTCGTCGGCCGCCGTGGTCCGCGCCGACAGGAGCACGTCGTCGGACGTACCGGAGTTGGTGATCCGGAAGAACGCCGCGGTCTCCTTGACGCTGCCGTACGGCAGGAACACCCGCCCCTCGGCGACACTGATCCGCGCGGGCCCGCCCGCGGCACCCGACGCGGCCCAGGCGCTCAGCCCGCCCAGCGCGAGCACGCAGGCGAGCACCGGCGCGAGCACGCCGGGCAGCCCGCCCCGCACACGCGCGTACAGAGAACTCGCGTACCGGGAAGCAGCGCCAGAATCGGTCCGGGAATCAGTCATCGCAGGTTCCTCCCTCGTGGCGCCCGCGCCCGCGTCGGCGTCCGCGCCGCCCGCGGCACCGGCTCCCACGTACGCAGCCGCAGGCTGTTCGCGACGACGAGCAGCGAGCTCGCCGACATCGCGGCCGCCGCGGTCATCGGGCCGAGGCGGCCGACGGCGGCGAGCGGTACGGCAAGGGCGTTGTAGCCGAACGCCCAGACCAGGTTGGTGCGGATGGTCGCGAGGGTGCGGCGGGCCAGGCGCACGGCGACGGCCGCCGCGCCGATGTCGGAGCCGACGAGCGTCACGTCGGCCGCGCCGATCGCGGCGTCCGTGCCGCAGCCCATCGCGATGCCGAGGTCGGCGCGGGCGAGCGCCGCGGCGTCGTTCACGCCGTCCCCGAGCACGGCGACCCGTCGGCCCTCCTGCCGCAACCGCTGTACGAGGTCGGCCTTGCCCTCCGGAGTGCAGCGGGCGTGCACCTCGGTGATGCCGAGCTCGGCGGCCACGGCGTGCGCGGTCGCCGGGCGGTCCCCGGTGGCGAGCACCGGCTCCACGCCGAGGCGGCGCAGGCGGTCCACGGCCCGGTAGCTGCCGGTCCGCAGCACGTCGCCGACGGCGATGACCGCCCGGTCCACGCCGTCCACGCGGACGAGGACGGCGGTCCGGGCGTCCGCCTCCGCCGCGGCGACGGCGGCGGCCAGCCCGGCGGGCAGCGCGTCGCCCGGCACGCACACCTCCACCGCGTGGCCCGCCACGGTGCCGAAGACGCCGTGACCGGGGGTGGCCCGGAAGCCGGTGACCTCCGGCACCACCTCGTCGGACAGGACGCGTTCGGCGTACGCGGTGACGGCGCGCCCCAGCGGGTGCTCGGAGCCGCGCTCCACTCCTGCGGCCAGCCGCACCACGGTGTCCTCGTCCATGCCGTCCCCGGCGACGGTGACGTCCGTGACGGTCATCCGTCCCGTCGTCAGCGTGCCGGTCTTGTCCAGGACGACCGTGTCGACGTGCCGCAGCGTCTCCAGGGCCCGCGGGCCGCCGATGAGGACGCCGAGCTGGGCGCCGCGTCCGGTGGCGGCGAGCAGCGCGGTGGGCGTGGCCAGGCCGAGGGCGCACGGGCAGGCGACGACGAGGACCGCGACGGCCGCGGTCACGGCGGCCTGCGGGTCCGCCCCGGCGCCGAGCCAGAACCCGAGCACGGTCACCGCGAGCGTCAGGACCACCGGCACGAACACGCCCGCCGCGGCGTCCGCGAGCCGCTGGGCGCGCGCCTTGCCGGACTGGGCCTCCGTCACCATGCGGGTGATCCGGGCCAGTTGGGTGTCCGCGCCGACGGCGGTGGCCCGCACGACGAGCAGCCCGCCCACGTTCACCGCCCCGCCGACCACCGCGTGTCCGGGCCCGGCCTCCACCGGCTCGCTCTCGCCGGTGACGAGCGACAGGTCGAGCGCGGAGCTGCCGGACACCACGACGCCGTCGGTGGCGACCCGCCCACCGGGCCGGACCGTGAACTCCTGGTCCACCCGCAGCTCGGCGACGGGCACGCGCCGCTCCGTGCCGTCCGCGCCGCGCACCGTCACGTCCTTGGCGGCCAGTTCGGCGAGCGAGCGCACCGCGGCCCCGGTCGCGCCTCGCGCCCGCGCCTCCAGGAACCGCCCGGCGAGCACCGAGAGCGGCACGCCGACCGCGGCCTCCAGATACACGTGCGCCATGCTGCCGCCCGCCGACGGCAGCACCTCGAACGGCATCCGCATCCCCGGCTCGCCCGCGCCCCCGAGGAACAGCGCGTACGTCGACCAGGAGAAGGAGGCCACGACCCCGAGGGACACCAGCGTGTCCATGGTCGCCGCCGCGTGCCGCAGGCCGCGCAGCGCCCGCTGGTGGAAGGGCCAGGCGCCCCACACCGCGACCGGCGCGGTGAGCGCGAAGCACAGCCACTGCCAGTTGCGGAACTGCCAGTCGGGCACCATCGACAGGACGAGCACCGGCAGCGACAGCAGCGCGGTGACGAGCAGCCGCGTACGCTCGCCGTCCGCACCCTCTTCCCCGTTCTCTGCGGGGCCTTCTCCCGCGCCTTCTCCTGCGCCTTCTTCCGTGCCGTGTACGGGCTTCGGGGGCGGCGGCAGTTCGGCGGTGTACCCGGCGCGTACGACGGTGGCGACCAGCTCGTCCGTCGCGGTGCCGGTGGGGTGGGTCACCCGGGCCCGGCCCGTCGCGAGGTTGACGCTCGCACTGACCCCGTCCAGCTTGCCGAGCTTCTTCTCGACGCGGTTCACGCAGGCCGCGCAGGTCATGCCGCCGATGACGAGGTCGGTCGTGACCAGGTCGGTCGTCTCGACGCTCACTAGTGCCCCCCGTGTCCGCCCTGCGAGCCGCCGCCCCCGCCCCCGCCCCCGCCGCCCCCGCCGTCGCCGTCCGACGTCGAGGACCGCATGCCCGGCGCGACCGGACCGACGGACGAGCCGACTTGGTACGACACGGCGAAGACCACCACGAGGAGCACCAGGAACCCGAGCAGCGCGGGCGGCGGACGCCACTGTCGCGGCGTGGCGGTCGGCGTGGCTTTCGGCGCGGCTTTCGGCGTGGGCGAGGGCTGTGGCTCGGCAGACATGGACAGGTAGTCGTACGCGCCGGCGGGCTGGTTCCCGGCGTCGGCCGGGACCTTCGCGGCCGGGCGAGACGCGTCCCACTCGTGTCGCGGTTGGGCCGAACGGGTGACTTGCGTAAGAATTGCCTGGCCAGACGTTGAGGACGAGCCAGGACGGGGTTGCTCTGTGACCAGCAACGAAGCCACCGACGAACAGTGGGAGGGGCTCGCTCAGGTCGTGCCGTTGCGCGGTCGCAACGAGTGGCCGTCCTGGCCCGGGCACCGCTCGCTGCCCGACGCCGAGACCGAGACCCGGCGGCGCTTCGTCGTCACCCGCGTCAACGTCTTCGCGGACGCCCGCGAGGTCGCCGAGAACCTGATGTCCCAGACGCCGGTCCTGCTCGACCTGTCCGGCGCCGAGACCGAAGTCGCCAAGCGCGTCCTCGACTTCAGCAGCGGCGTCGTCTTCGGCCTCGGCTGCGGCATGCACCGCGTCGAGCGGAACGTCTTCCTCCTGTCCCCGCCCGACACCGAGGTGCAGGGACTCGTCGAGGCCGCCACCGTCTAGGGCCTGTCCGATGGGTCAGCCCCGGCGCCGGGGGCCGGGCCGTCGGGCTAGCCCAACTCCCGGCCGGGCGCGGGCCGTTGGGCGGTGATCGCCCGATCGGGCGAAGGTCAGCAGGACAAAACGGTTCGCCTGATCGACCGGACCATAACGTCCGGTCATGACTGTGCACTCCCGCGGGGCGCTCGCGCAGAACACGGCGGCCCGGGGCAAGCCGCGCGTCACCGAACTGCGGCTCTCCGCCTTCGCCGGACACCGCTCCGCCACCTTCCCGCTCGGCCCGCTCACCCTCTTCGCGGGGCCGAGCGGCAGCGGCAAGACCAACGCCCTGCGGGCCTACGAGGCGCTCGCCCTGCTCGGCGCGGGCGCCGAACTCGTCGACGTGTTCCCGCAGCCCGCCCACTGCGTGCCCGAGCGCGCCCGCGCCGACGGCCAGGCGCGGCGCGGCTTCCGCATCGGCTGCACGGTCGACGGCCCCGCGGGCCCCGTCCGCCTCGACGTCGCCGTACAGGCCGAACCGGAGCTGCGCATCGCGGGGGAGCGGCTCACCCGCGACGGCCTCACCCTCCTCGAAACCGCCCTGCGCGACCCGGGCAGGCGCGCCGTCCAGGCCTCCTGGCACACCGCGGGCGCCGCCCCCGTGACCCGGGCGCCGCTGCCCGACGACCGGCTCGGCACGGCCCTCCTCCCGCTGCGCGTCGCGGGCAAGACCGACGGCCAGCGCCTCGTGCTCGCCGCCGCCGAACAGGTCGTCGTCGCCCTGCGCTCGGCGTTCACCTGCGACCCGCGCCCCGGCCGGATGCGCGACCCGGTGCCCGCGGGGCGCATCGGCGCGGGCCGCCTCCTCAGCGGCTGCGACAACCTCGCCGAGGTCCTGTGGCGCACCCGCTCCGAGTGCGGCCACCGCCACACCCAGCTCGTCGCGGCCCTGCGCGCGGGCTGCGCCGGGCCCGTCGCCGACGTCCTCGCCGAGGAGACCCGGGAGGGCGGGCTGCGCGCCGTCCTCGACCGGGGCGACGGCCTGCGCACCTGTGCCGGACGCCTCGGCGACGGCGAGCTGCGCTACCTGGCGCTGGCCCTGGTCCTGCTCACCGGACCCCGGGTCCTCGAGGTCGATCCCGTCGCCGAGGTCCCGGAGGCGTACCAGAGCCTGACCGTCGTCGCCGACGGCTTCGACCGCTGTCTGGACCAGCGCCAGAAGCGGGCCCTCGCGGACCTCGCCGCGCGCGCCTGTGCCCGCGGCCACATCCGCCTCATCGGCGCCGTCGCCGACGCCACGTGGGCCGCGGCGGCGGACGGCGTGACGGTGGTCGACCTGGGATGTAGTTGACTTGGGTCGTGACTGACCATGATGTAGCGGGACTGCAGCGCAGGCTGGCCGAGTTCGCGGCCGCGCGGCACTGGGAGCCCTACCACACGCCCAAGAACCTGGCCGCCGCGCTCAGCGTGGAGGCCGCCGAACTCGTCGAGATCTTCCAGTGGCTGACGCCGGAGGAGTCGGCCCGCGTGATGCACGACCCCGAGTCGGCCCACCGGGTCACCGACGAGGTCGCCGACGTCCTCGCCTATCTCCTCCAGTTCTGCGAGGTGCTGGGCGTCGATCCGCTGAAGGCCCTGGCCGCGAAGATCGACCGGAACGAGGAGCGCTTCCCCGCGCCGTGACGGCGCCGTGCCGACGGTTCGGTGACGACGACGCCCCGCGGGTCGTGTACGCCCCCTGCGGCCACCGGGGCGCCGCCGGTGGCGCTCGGCACACGACCCGCAGGGCGTACGCCCCGTGGACGGTGGCCACCGCACGCCCCGGGCGCCCCCGGGGCTCTCGCGCCCCGCAAGCCCCCGGGTGTCACCGCCTGTTGGACATGCCGAAAGCCCCACAAAGACACCTTGTCGTCACTCTCCGGAGTCAATGCATTGTCCACACTCGCTTGTTTGTCCACAGATTTCAGGCTTCCTCTGGCTTTTCGAACCGAAGGCGCTCACTGTGGGTAGTGAACAAGGGAGTTCGGGTGTACGTGCCGCGAGTGGGCGCGGGATGAATGGGGACGGCGCATGGATGCGATGCGGCTCATCGAAGCGACCAGGTGCGCCCTGGCGCGGAGTCAGAACCCTGCGGCCGTCGTCGCGGAGGTGTGGCAGTCGCAGGCCCTGGCCCAGGCGATCGGCGGCCGCCTGGCCGTCGGCGGACCGCCGGAGTTACGGGGCGAGGCGCTCGGCCTGAGCGAGCTCAGCGGCAGAGGATGCGGTCTGCTCGACCCGCCCCCGCCCGGTACGCGGATACGGGCCGGGTGCCTGACGGGCATAGCCGACCCCCACGACAGCCTCCTCAATCTCGGCGCCCTCCTCGGCGAGGCCGGCATCGCCCTCGTCTCCGTGGCGATGAGCGCCGACGAGGAGGGTCTTTACTGGCAGTGCATGGAGGCGATCGACGCCGCGGACGAGTCCCGGGACCGGGTCCTTGAGATGCTGCGGCGGCTCGCGGCGCGGGAGCGGAATCTTTCGGGGGAGGGGGCGTGCGGGTGAGTTGCTCCTCGCGGTGCGCCCCAGTCCCGCCCCTTTCCCGAAACTAGGGGCTGCCGCCCCTAGCACCCCGCTTCATCGGCGCTTCGCGCCTCGCCCTCAAACGCCGGGCGGGCTATTTC
>NZ_JBHYJH010000181.1:0-17664 GCF_042740445.1 Streptomyces sp. NPDC059003
CCCCTGGACCCCCCTTCTTCCCGCGCTGCGCGCTTGTCCTCAAACGCCGGACAGGCTGAGAAGGCCGAGCTTGCCCGGTGCTATCTGCGGGCCTTCGGGCCCGTCACCCTCGACGACCTCAAGTGGTGGACCGGGTGGACCCTCACCGACTCCCGCAAGGCGCTGGCCGCCGTGGGGGCCGAGGACGTGGACCTGGAGGGCGGCGGCACCGGCTATCTCGTGCCCGGCGACGAGGAGGCGGACGGCTCCGGCGCGCCCTGGGTCGCGCTGCTTCCCGGGCTCGACGCCACCTCCATGGGCTGGCGGAACCGCGACTTCTATCTGGACCCGGCGCACGTGCCCGCCCTGTTCGACCGCAACGGCAACATCGGCCCCACCGTGTGGGCGGACGGCCGGATCGTCGGCGCGTGGGCGCGGCGGCGCGACGGCGAGGTCGCGTACCGGCTCCTGACGGACGTCGGCGCCACGGCGCGGGCGGCGGTGGAGCGGCGGGCCGCCGCGGTCGCCGCGTGGCTGGGACCGGTCCCCGTGACCCCCGCGTACCGTACGCCGCTCGAGCGCGAACTGGCGGCCTGAGGAGGGGAAGAGAGGGGGAAGAGGGGAGGAAGAGAGGAGGAAGAGGGAGGGAGTGTGTCTCGTATGTCCCTCCTCAAATACCCTTCCACTCCCCTACCCTGACGTTCCGTCACGCGCCGGGGGCGGGCTGGGACCGTGACGCATCCGGGGGGCCGGTGTCGGACGATCTGGGATTCGGCAAGCTGCTGGACGACGACGGCCTGGTCGCCCGGCTGCTCGGCAAGACCCACAAGGGCCGCAACCGCCCGCTCCTGTACGGGCCCGACCTGCCGGTGGTGCTCCTCACCGGCGGCCCCGGCATGGGCAAGGGGCGGCTGCTCCGGTGCGTCAGGGACGAGTTCGGGCGCTACGTTCCGGCCGCGCACATCGACTGCGCTTCGCCGGTGTTCGCCGCCGGGGTCGACGTGCGGGCCGCGGTGCGCTCCGAGGTCACCGAGGCGCTGCGGGAGCTCGCCGTGCAGTTCGGGGCGTGGAGCGGCGACGGCGGGGCGATCGGCGTGCCGCGCCTGTACGCGGGCCTGGTGGCCGTCGCGGCCGGTGATCCGCTCGCGGCGCCGGCCGACGGGCTCGGCGAGGTGCGGCGGTACGACGACCTGCTGCCGAAGGGGTCCTTCTGGGGCGGCGTCCTGCACCGGGCCTTCCGGAACTATCTCGCGGCCCTCGGCGCCCTCCTGGTGGCGCAGCCGCTCGCGACCCCGCTGATCACGTCCATCCTCGACGAGCTCTTCGAGCGCACGTCGTCGGAGGGCAAGGCGGCCCTGGCGGAGTGCTACGGCGACTACTCCGGCGCCGCCGGGCACCCCCGGCTCGGCCTGCACGCGCTCAGCGTCGACTTCCAGCAGGGCGGCGAGGCGCGCGCCAACGCGGAGAGCTTCCTGTTCCGGGCGCTGCGCGGGGACGTCGAGGCCGCCTACGCGTCGGTGCGGGGCCGGATGGCGCGGGCCGGGCGGCCCGCGGTGCTGCTCGACCACGCCGACAACGCGCTCGGGCGGCGCCTGCTGCGGTCGGTCCTGCTCGACCGGGAGAGCGGCCACCACGACCGGGTGGTGGTCTTCGCCACCGCCCGGCGTGCGGACGGCGGCCGCTTCCTGTACCGCTCGGCGGACGGCGACGACGAGCCGCCGACGGCCTGGCGGCCCGAGGACGGCGGCCTGCCCGACTGGCGGCGAAGACAGGGCGGCGCCCCGGGCCTGGCCGCGCCCTCGCGCGGCGCGCTGCTCGTGCGGATGCCGCAGCTCACGACGGGGCACCAGAACCAGGAGCTGGCGCGGCTCCGGGGCCGCGGCGAGGGCCACGAACCGGGCGAGCACGCGGCCCGGCTCCGCGTCGAGAGCGCCGTGCACCGGCTCAGCGGCGGCCGCCCGCGGTTCGTGACGCGACTCGGCGAGGCCGCCGCCGCGCTCCGGGTGCGCGACCCCGCCGCGCTCACCGACTGGGACCTCCTCGACGCGCCCGTACGCCCCCGCGACGACGCCGAGCCGGTGCCGGTGGCCGAGCTGCTCCTGGACGACCTGATCACCCGCCAGCTCCCGGAGGAACTGCCGCCCGAGCAGCACGGCCACTGGCTCGACCTGCTCAGCCACCTGTCGGTCGCGCACACCGGGCCGTGCGCGCAGCGCCTGGTGCGGGCGCGCCAGCGGGACCGCGACGAGCGCCTGTCCGCGTACCGCATCGCCGAGCTTCTGCACGACAGCGGCTGGCCGCACTGCCCGCGCCACTTCATCGGCGACCGGGGCCTGCGGCATCTGCTGATGCGGCGCCTGTACGGGCTGCGCGGGCCGGACGCGGCCGGGGCGGGCCGCGGCGCGCGGCGCCGGCGGGGGCAGGCGGCGCCGCCACCGGGGTCGGCGTGGCGCGCGGACCACGATCTGCTGCGGGACCACTTCGCGGACCCGCCGGACGGCTCCGGCGACACGGGCGCCGACGAGCTCTTCGGCACGGCGGGCGCGCACGCCGCCCACCACCAGCTGGCCGCGTCCGGCGCCGACCGGGCCGTCGACCACCTCACGCGGTCCTTCCCCTCGCGGGACGCCACCCGCTCCATGGCGGACTGGTGCGAGGAGCTGCTGACGATCGCGGGCGCCCCGTGCGAGGCGCCGCTCGGCGGGGCGCCGGACGAGCGGCACGCCCGCGCGCTCGGCGAGACCCCGATGCCCGGCGACGACGTGCTGCGCCGCCGCATCGACCGGCTGCTGCACGCGGTGTGGCTGTACGAGGACCGCACGGGCCCCGTCGACCAGGCCGTCACCAGCACCTGGAGGCAGCTCCTTGACCGGCTCGCCGACGAGCCGGTGCCGGGCATCGAGGTCCTGACGCGGACGGCCGGCGAGTGGGCCGGGCGTGCGCAGGAGAAACAGCCGCTGAAGCCGTGCGCGTGCACGCGGCACATCGTCGGCTAGGCGAACGGTCCCACCATGCCGAACGGTCACGTCACGCCAAGGGGGCGGCAGTGTTGAACTGGCTGTACAACCACGTGTGGGCCACACGCCTGAAGAAGGCCGTCACGATCCTGGTCGTCGTGGCCGCGGGCGTCGCCGCGGGCATCCTCGTACCGCAGAACGTGGGCGGCCCCGACCGGTGCGCCGACGGCGTCGAGCGGCACGGCGGCGAGTGCGTCGGCGTCAACGGCTCCGGCTACGACTTCGGCACGCCGGAGATCACCAAGGTCAGCGCCGCGATCGCCAAGGAGAACGAGCGGATCGACGGCAAGCCGCACATCACCGTCGCGATGATGCTGCCGCTCCAGCCGGACGCGCCCGCCGAGCGCCGCCAGCTGCGCAGCGACGTACAAGGCGCCTATCTCGCCCAGTACCGCGCCAACCGCGAGGAGCAGAAGCCCCCGCTGCGCCTGGTCCTCGCCAACCCCGGCCGCAACTACGCCCAGCAGGACCGGGTCGTCGACGAGCTCGCGCGGCTCGCCGACTCCTCGAAGCACAACCTGCGCGCGGTCACCGGCTTCAACCTGTCCCTGCGCAACACCGTCGCCGCCGTGGACCGGCTCACGAACGAGCTGCGCATCCCCGTCCTGATCAGCAGGGCGAGCGCCGACGAGCTCGCCAACGCCGAGTCCCGCGAGGGCAGGCCGCGCTTCCAGGGCCTCGCCCGTGTGATCCCCACCAACCGGCAGCAGGCGGACGCGCTGGCCGCGTTCCACGGCGGCCTGCGCGACGAGGAGACCGTCCTGGTGAAGGACACGCGCCCGGACGACATCTACGTGGAGTCGCTCGCGCGGGCGTTCAGCAGGGCCGACGACCGGGCCGCCGGGCCGCCCGGCGCGAAGGACCAGGAGTTCACGTCCCCGTCGATCGGCGACCCCGGCGAGACCGGCAACGACTTCTCCCTCATCAGCCACAACATCTGCCAGTCCCGGGCCAGGACCGTCTACTTCGCGGGCCGCCCCGTGCACCTGCGCCTGTTCGCGCTCAAGCTGGCGGAGGTGCCGTGCCGCGGCAAGCGGTACACGGTCGTGAGCGGATCGGGCGCGGCCACCCTCGACCGGTACATGAGCGACGCCGACTGGAAGAAGCTCCAGGGCGAGCCCGGCGCGAAGGAGCCCACCGTCACCGTGCAGTACACCGCGCCCGCCCACCCCGCGGCCTGGACGGCGGAGCTGCGCAGGGCGAAGGGCAGGCCCGCCTATCTGACGGAGCCGCAGAAGGCGCTCGACGAGCTGCGCGCGCTCACCGCACGGCAGGGCGCGGGCGACATCGGTCCCGTGGAGCTCGACGACTCCCGCACGATGCTGGTCCACGACGGCGTCCACACGATCGCCCGGGCGGTGTTCCTCGCGAACGCCCGGTCGGCGGGCGCCGTGCCGCCCCGCGAGCGGGTCTCCGCCCAGTGGTCACGCCTGGAGTCCGCGCACCGAGTGGCCGGAACCAGCGGGTGGGTATGCCTCACGAACGCGGGCAACCCTTACGACAAGCCCGTGGCCGTGGTCGAGCTCGACCCCCGCACCCGGAAGCTGGCGTTCGAGGGGCTGGCCTGGCCGGAGGGCCGCACCCAGCCGCGCGACTGCGTGGTGCCGTCCGGGACGGGCTGAGCCTCAAGCCGCGCGCGTCGGCGATCTGTGGGCCTCGGCCTCCGCCGTCGCCCACTCCGTGACCAGGCGCTGGTACTCCCGCCGCTGGTCGGCGCTCAGACGGCCGCCGCAGCGCAGCCACAGCGCACGGATCTCCTCGTTCACCTCGGCGGCGGTACGCGTGGACCGCCTGCTCTCGGACGCGGGATTCGTGGCCATGCTGTGAAGCGTACGTGCGCGGCCGTGAAGACGAAGTGAGACCGATCACGAAGTGATCAACAGCTCACCGGGACCGTATGGATCAAGCCACGCGCAGCCGCTAGGGGAGACGTGCACCGGGACTTGAGGGTTCCCGGCCGCCGCGCCCAGGTCAGCGCGTGCCCGGCCGCCGCCGACTCTCCGGGGTGACTTCAACGAAACGCTTGACGTCATGGATCTCGCAGACCACACGCACTCCTCCGGCCGACGGTGGTGGACGCTGCTCGCGGTGAGCGCCGCGCAGCTGCTCGTCGTCCTGGACGGCACGATCGTGAACATCGCGCTGCCCTCCGCGCAGAGCGCGCTCGGCATGTCCGACGCGAGCAGACAGTGGGCGGTCACCGCGTACGCCCTCGCCTTCGGCGGCCTGCTCCTGATCGGCGGCCGGGTCAGCGGGGCGCTCGGCCACCGCCGCGCCTTCGTCGTCGGCCTGGCCGGCTTCGCCGCCGCGTCGGCGCTCGGCGGGGCGGCCGTGAACCCCGGGATGCTGTTCGGGGCCCGCGCCCTGCAAGGCGTGTTCGCCGCGCTGCTCGCGCCCGCCGGGCTCTCCCTCCTGACCCTCACCTACGCCGAGCCCCGCGCCCGGGGCCGCGCCTTCGGGGTGTTCGCCGCCGTCGGCGCGGCGGGCTCGGCCGTCGGCCTGGTCGCGGGCGGCCTCCTCACCGAGTACGCGAGCTGGCGCTGGTGCCTGTACGTCAACGTGCCGGTCGCGCTGCTCGCCGTGGCCGGCGCGGCCTTCGTGCCCAAGGACGCGCCGCTGCGCGCGGCCGGACGGCTCGACGTGCCCGGCGCCCTGCTCAGCACCGGGGGCTTCGCCGCCGTGGTGTACGCCTTCAACGAGGCCGAGCCGCGCGGCTGGGGCTCGGGGCGCGTCCTTGCGCTGCTCGCCGCCGGTGGCGCCCTGCTCGCGGCGTTCGCGGCGGTCGAGAAGCGTGCCGCCCGGCCGCTGCTGCCGCCGCGCATCCTGCTGCACCGGGCCCGCGCGGGCGCGTTCCTCACGATCACGCTGATGTTCGTCGCGATGTTCGGCTTCTACCTGTTCATGAGCTACTACACCCAGACGGTGCTCGGCTACTCGCCGGTGGAGGCGGGCCTGACGCTGATCGTCAACGCGGTGGCCGCGCTCGTCGGGGCGACCCTGATCGCGGGGCGGCTGCACGGCCGGGTGCCGCCGGGGGCGCTGCTCCTGCCGGGCCTGCTCGCGGCGGCGGCCGGACTCTTCCTCCTCACCCGCCTGACGGCGGACACCGACCACGTCTTCGGCCTGTACCTGGTGCCCGCCCTCGTCCTCACCGGGCTCGGCCTCGGCTGCGTCATGCCGCCCACGGCGAGCCTGGCCACCGCCGGGATGCGGGGCGAGGAGACCGGCGCGGCGTCGGCGGCGTACAACGCGGCGCAGCAGCTGGGCGCCGCGCTCGGCACGGCCCTCCTGAACACGATCGCGGCCAGCGCGGCGGCCTCCCGCCTCGCCGACCGGGCGAGGCCCGACGAGGCCGTCGTGCACGGCTACACCACGGCGTTGTCCGTGGGCTGCGGCATCCTCGTGGCGGCGGTGTGCGTGACCGCGCCGCTGGTCGTGACGAGGGCGTCCCGCGACCGGACGCCCCCGACGGACAGCGGCACCGAAACCCCGTCGATGGACCGCGAGCGCGCCTAGAAGCCGTGGCGCCGCCGGTCAGGCCCCCTTGCGGATCAGCTCCACGAGGCTGCTGAAGCTGTCGGCGCCGCGGCCCGCGGCCGCGCCCTTGCGGAAGGCGTCGAGGACGACCTGGGGGAAGTCCGTGTTCACGCCCGCGTCGGCGTTCGTGTGGACGACGTGCTCCATGCTCGCGACGCCCATGGAGATGCGGTCGACGTCGCCGGCGTGGTTGCCCTCGTCGATCCGGGACGCGTAGAACTCGATGAAGTGCCGCATGCCCTCGTAGTTCTCGGCCACGTACGGCGCCATCTCCGAGGCCTTGATGCCGTGCGCGTCGGCGAGGGCGATGACCTGCCAGTACGCGAGCATCGCCGGCCAGAAGACGACCATGTTCAGCTGGTACATCAGGGCCGCGATGCCCGCGTCCTCGCCCCGGTAGTCCGTCCTGCCGGTGATGACTTCGAGCGCCGGGCGGTGCGTGTCGTACGCCGCGCGCGGGCCGCTGTAGAAGGTGGACATGTCCGGGCTGCCGATGCCCGGGGGCGGGGACAGGACGCCGCCCGTCAGGTGGGTGCCGCCGAGCTCCGTCACCCAGCGGGCGGCGGCGCGCGCCTTCTCCGGGGTGTCCGAGCTGAGGTTCACCAGGACCCGGCCCGCGACGGCGGCCTCGGCGCCCTTGAGCGTGGTGTACATGGCGTCGTAGTCGATCAGGCTGAGGATCACCAACTCGTTGGCGCGCAGGGCCTGTTCGGGCGTCCCGGCGAGGCGGGCGCCCCGCTCGACGAGGGCGTCGGCGCGCGAGGGGGTGCGGTTCCAGACGGTGACCTCGTAGCCCTTGTCCAGGAACGCGCTCGCCATGGCGTGACCCATGGGGCCGAGGCCGATGACCGTGACGGAGTGCGGCATGACTGTCTCCCACCAATGCGTGAAGTGACTAGAACGAGCGCTCTATCCGGCGCTGCGAGGAAAACGTAGCACAGGTCTAGAACGAACGCTCTACTCAGAGGGTGGGTACAGTGGGCGCATGAGTCAGAAGACCGCCGCCGCAGGGACGGCAAGCACGCGTGAGCGGATCGTGGTCGTCGCCGCGCGGCTCATCCAGCGCCAGGGCTATGTCGGCACCGGCATCAAGCAGATCGCCAAGGAGGCGGAGGCCACGCTCGGCTCCGTCTACCACTTCTTCCCCGGTGGCAAGGAGGCCGTCGCCGTGGCCGCGATCCGGCACGGCGACGAGGAGTTCGCCGCGCTCCTGCGGGACGTGCTCGGCCGCGAGGACGACCCGGCCGCCGCCGTCGAGGCCTGCGCCGTCGAGCTCGCCGTCGTCCTGAGGGCGTCCGGCTGGACCGACGGCTGCCCCGTCACGGCCGCCGCCCTGGAGACCCTCGGGACGGACTCCGAGATCCAAAAGGTGTGCGCCGAGGCCCTGCGCGGCTGGGAGCGCGTCGTCGCCGACAAGCTGCTCGCCGCCGGCTTCACGGAGGCGGACGCGGCCGAGGTCGCCACCACCGTGATCAGCACCCTGGAGGGCGCGGAGGTCACGGCACAGGTGAACCGCAGCGAGGAGCCCCTGCGGGCGGCGGGACGGCAGCTGGCGCGGCTGGTGGGGACGTACGCGGCCTGAGGGCGCGGAAGCCTCCGCGTACGCGAAAGGGCCGGAACCGCGCTGTGCGGTTCCGGCCCCTCGTATGCCGTGCGTGCCGTGCGTGCCGTGCGTGCCGTGTGGCTTACGAAGCCTTCGGCTCCTCCAGGCGCGGGAAGAGGACCGCGCCCTTCGTCACCGTCGAGCCCGCGGGGAGCGTGCCCCACGCGCCCGCGTCCTGGACCTTCTGGTCGGCCAGGGCGCCGAGCGACGCTTCGGCGCCGAGCGAGTCCCAGAGCTTCTGGGAGGTGTCCGGCATGACCGGGTTGAGCAGCACGGCGACGGCGCGCAGCGACTCGGCGGCGGTGTAGAGGATGGTCGCGAGCCGCGCCTTGCCCTCGTCGGAGTCGTCCTTGGCCACCTTCCACGGCTCCTGCTCCGTGATGTAGCCGTTGACCTGCTTCACGAAGTCGAAGACGGCGAGGATGCCGCCCTGGAAGTCGAGCTCTTCGCCGATCTTCCGGTCCGCTTCGGCGACGGCCTTGGCGAGCCCGTCCTGGACGGCCTTCTCGGCGTCACCGGCGGCCGTGGCCCCGGGCAGCGTCCCGCCGAAGTACTTGCCGACCATGGCGGCGACGCGCGAGGCGAGGTTGCCGTAGTCGTTCGCCAGCTCGCTGGTGTAGCGGGCCGTGAAGTCCTCCCAGGAGAACGAGCCGTCCTGGCCGAAGGCGATGGCGCGCAGGAAGTACCAGCGGTACGCGTCCACGCCGAAGTGCGAGGTCAGGTCCTGCGGCTTGATGCCGGTCAGGTTCGACTTCGACATCTTCTCGCCGCCGACCATCAGCCAGCCGTTGGCGGCGATCTTGCCCGGCAGCGGCAGGCCCTGCGCCATCAGCATCGCGGGCCAGATGACCGCGTGGAAGCGGAGGATGTCCTTGCCGACGAGGTGCACGTTCGCCGGGAAGGTGCCGTCGAACTTGGCGGGGTTCTCGTTGTAGCCCACCGCCGTCGCGTAGTTGAGCAGCGCGTCGACCCACACGTAGATGACGTGCTTGGCGTCCCAGGGGACCGGGACGCCCCAGTCGAAGGTGGAGCGGGAGATCGACAGGTCCTGGAGGCCCTGCTTGACGAAGTTCACGACCTCGTTGCGCGCGGACTCGGGCTGGATGAAGCCGGGGTTCGCGGCGTAGTGCTCAAGCAGCTTGTCGCCGTACTCGCTCAGCTTGAAGAAGTAGTTCTCCTCGCTGAGCAGCTCGACCGGCTTCTTGTGGATCGGGCAGAGCTTCTGGCCCTCGTACGCGCCCTCGCCGTCGAGGAGCTCGCCCGGGAGCTTGTACTCCTCGCAGCCGACGCAGTACGGGCCCTCGTAGCCGCCCTTGTAGATCTCGCCCTTGTCGTAGAGATCCTGGACGAACTCCTGCACCCGGTCCGTGTGCCGCTTCTCCGTCGTACGGATGAAGTCGTCGTTCGCGATCTCCAGGTGCTCCCAGAGGGGGCGCCAGGCCTCGGTGACGAGCTTGTCGCACCACTCCTGGGGCGTGACGCCGTTCGCCTCGGCCGTGCGCATGATCTTCTGACCGTGCTCGTCCGTGCCGGTGAGGTACCACACCTTCTCGCCGCGCTGCCGGTGCCAGCGCGTGAGCACGTCGCCTGCGACGGTCGTATAGGCGTGGCCCAGGTGAGGAGCGTCGTTGACGTAGTAAATGGGGGTCGAGACGTAGAACGCCTTCGCGTTCTCGTCCGCTCCCTGCTTCTCGGATCCAGTGGCCGCCATGGTCGAAATCCTAACGGTCCTCGGAAGATCGATTATCACCGTTGCGGCGGTGCTGCCGCCCGACCGCCGGAACCCCTCGCAACCCCCCATTTTTCGGGGGTACTTGCGCGTCCCTCGCCGCTCCACGATGGCCCTGGGCGCCACCGCCGGACCGGCCGGGCGGGTGCCCCGCACGACCGATCAGCCAGCGATCAAGGAGGAGCCATGACCGTACCCAGCCCCACAAAAGATCTCCGTCCGGTGTCGGGAGGCCGCCCGGGCGGACCGCTGCGGCGGGCGAGCACGCTTTTCGCGGCCGTCGCACTCGCCTCCGTGGCCCTGATCGGTCAGGCGAGCGCGGCTCCCGCGGACCACGCGTCCGCGTCCGCCGCGTCCGGCGCGAGCGGCGCGGCCAGGCCGGGGCCGCTCGCCGATCAGGTGCGGTACGCCCCCTTCACCCTCAACCACAACGAGTCGTTGAGCTCCGACACGGCCCGGCTCGTGATGCAGTCCGACGGCAACCTCGTCATCTACGACGAGTTCAACCGGGCCCGATGGGCCACCGGGACCGTCGGCCAGGGCTGGGTCATGAGGTTCCAGGAGGACGGCAACCTCGTCGTCTACACCCGTAGCGGGCGCGCGGTCTGGGCCTCGAACACGGACGGGCACCCCGGTTCGCGGCTCGTCGTCCAGGACGACGGCAACGTCGTGATCTATTACGGCAGCCGGGCGATCTGGGCCTCCGGCACCGACCACTGACGCGCCGCCGGGCGCCGTACACCGCACGACCGGCCGGGCCCTCGTGGGCCCGGCCCTCTGCGTGTCGGGGGCCGCTTACGGGCGCCAGGTGCCGAGGATGCCCTCGTACAGCTGCTTGTCGGACACGTCCTTCGGGGTCGGGCCCGCGAGGAAGTGGGTGGCGTTGTCCGCCTTGAGGCGGCGCAGGTAGTCGAAGGCCTTGCTGTCCTCGTCGCCGAACGCGACGAACGAGAAGAACAGCGGGTGGCGCGCGGCGTCGGCCAGGGCCTGGGTCGCCGGGCCCTTGGTGTCCGGGGCGCCGTCGGTCTGGAAGACCACGAGCGCGGGGTGGCCGTGCTGGGGGGACTTCTCGTAGTGCGCCACGACCTCTTCGATCGCGCGGTGGTAGCTGGTGCGGCCCATGCGGCCGCACTCCGCGTGCAGCTCGTCGACGCGGCCCTCGTGGTCGGTGAGGGTCAGGGTGCCGGTGCCGTCGATGTCGGTGGAGAAGAAGACGACGTGGACGGTGGCGTCGGGGGCGAGGTGGGCGGCGAGGGCGACCGTGCGGTCGGCCAGGTGCTGGGCTGAGCCGTCCTTGTAGTACGGGCGCATGGAGCCGGAGCGGTCCAGGACCAGGTAGACCTGGGCCCGCTCGCCCGTGAGGTCCCTCCTGCGGAGGGCTGCGGCGGCGGCCTTGTAGGCCGGGTTCAGGCCGGGGGCCTTGGACTTGAGGCGGGCCGGGGTTATGGCGGGCTTGGGCGGCGGCCCTGCGGGCCCTGCGGGCGCGGGTTCGCTCTTGTCGGCCGCCGGTTCGACTGCGTCGGCGTTGTCTGTGTCGGTGGCCGTGGGCTCGACTGCGTCGGCGTGGTCTGTGTCGGTGGCCGTCGGATGGTGCTGTGCGGGCCCTGCGGGCGCGGGTTCGTCATCGGTGGCCGTGGGCTCGACTGCCTCGGCGTGGTCTGTGTCGGTGGCCGTCGGATGGTGCTGTGCCCACCCGTCCCGCCCTGCGGGACGATTGCCCACAGCAGGCGCGGTGGTCGCGGGCTCGGGCTTGGGTGCCGGTTCTGTGGGGGCATCCGTCGCGGAGCGGCGGGGTGGGGCTTCTACCGTCACGTTGTCGAAGGCCGCAGCCACCAGCGCCTCCGCCGGAGAGGGCGTGGGCTCGGGTACCGATACGGCTTCCGGTGCGGGCTCCGGCGTGGGCTCGGGCACCGGCACAGGTCCCGACACGGGTTCCGGAGCCTGAGGACGGGAACGACGGAACACGTTCCGTAGCCGACCCAGAATGCCCATATGCGCGACCCTCCGCATGAGTTGTGTCCCGAGAGGTCCCCGGCCAGAAGGGACACGTAAGGGTAGCCGCCGCCCCGCAGGGGCTCACCCAGGGCACCGCCCAAGGCCCAGGGGCCCGCTCAGGGCCAGCCAATTCACTCAGCGTTCACCCCGAGTCCGCCGCCGAGCTGATCACCACCCCTATAAAGCCAAAGCATCGTCATTCGGCCACCGCCCCCTCCTGGAGGAACCCGTGCGCAAGCTGCTGCCCCTGATCACCTCGCACCCGGGCGGCTCCGGCGGCCGTTCGGCCATGACGTGCCGGTTCCGCTGCGGCGACGCCTGCTTCCACCCCGTACCGAACACGAGCGACAACGCGTACGTCGGCGACGTCATAGCCGGAGCGCTGAGCCGCCGCTCCATGATGCGCGCCGCGGCCGTGGTGACGGTCGCGGCGTCGGCGGCGGGCGGCCTGGCCCTCGGCCCCGGCGCCCCGGAAGCCGCGGCGGCCCAGGGCGCGGCCCCGTCGGCGTACAAACCAGGCGGCAGAAAGGCCGCCCGCGGCCTCCGCTTCGCGCCCGTCGCGCCGAACACCGCCGACACGGTCACCGTCCCCGACGGCTACGGCCAGAACGTCGTGATCCGCTGGGGCGAGCCCATCCTGCGCGGCGCCCCGGCTTTCGACGCCGACCGGCAGTCGGCCAGGGCCCAGGCGGGCCAGTTCGGCTACAACAACGACTTCCTCAGCCTGCTGCCCCTCGACCGCGAGGGCCACGGCCGCCGTCAGGTCCTCGTGGCGAACCACGAGTACACGGACGAAGTCCTGATGTTCAAGGGCTACGACGCCAAGAACCCCACCCGCGAGCAGGTCGAGATCGCCTGGGCCGCGCATGGTCTGTCCGTGGTCGTCGTCGAGGGCGAGCGGAAGACCGGCGCGCTGCGCGCCGTGCCCCGCCACCACCTCAACCGGCGCCTCACGGCCACCAGCACGTTCCACCTCACGGGCCCGGCCGCCCGCAGCGAGCTCGTCCGCACGAAGGCCGACCCGCGCGGCGTCACCGTCCTCGGCACGCTCAACAACTGCTCGGGCGGCACAACGCCGTGGGGCACCACGCTCCACGGCGAGGAGAACTTCAACCAGTACTTCGCGCACGCCGACAAGGTCACCGACCCGACGCAGGCCGCGCGCCTGAAGCGCTACGGCGTCGTCGGCGGGGAGTCGGAGCGCAAGTGGGAGCGGTTCGACGACCGCTTCGACCTGACCAAGGAGCCGAACGAGCCGCACCGCTTCGGCTGGGTCGTGGAACTCGACCCGTACGACCCGGAGTCGACCCCGCGCAAGCGCACCGCGCTCGGCCGGTTCAAGCACGAGGGCGCCCAGCCGCGCCTGACCCGCGACGGCCGCCCGGTCGTGTACATGGGCGACGACGAGCGCTTCGACTACGTGTACAAGTTCGTGAGCAGCAAGCGCATGGCGAAGGGGAACTCGCGCTGGGCGCGCGAGCACAACCTGACGCTGCTCGACGAGGGCACGCTGTACGTCGCGAAGTTCACGGGCGACTCCCCGGCCGCGGAGATCGACGGCACGGGCAAGCTGCCGAGCGACGGCGAGTTCGACGGCGGCGGCGAGTGGATCCCGCTGGCCACCGCGTACGCGGGCGGCAAGGCCGTGTCGCACGTCGAGGGCATGACCGCCGACGAGGTGTACGTCTTCACGCGCCTCGCGGGCGACAAGGTGGGCGCCACGAAGATGGACCGCCCCGAGGACATCGAGCCGTCGCCGCAGACGGGCAAGGTGTACGTCGCCCTGACGAACAACGCCGACCGCGGCAAGCCCGGCAAGGCCGCCGCCGACGAGGCCAACCCGCGCAACCTCAACAAGCACGGCCAGGTCCTGGAGCTGACGGAGGCCCGCAACCGCCCGGAGTCCACCCGCTTCGGCTGGAACCTGTTCCTCGTCGCGGGCGACCCGAACGACCCGGCCACGTACTTCGCGGGCTTCCCCAAGGACCGGGTCAGCCCGATCTCCTGCCCGGACAACGTGGCGTTCGACCCGCACGGCAACCTGTGGATCTCCACCGACGGCAACCAGCTCGGCTCGCACGACGGCCTGTTCGGCGTGGCCACGCGCGGCCAGCGGCGCGGTGAGCTCAAGCAGTTCCTGACGATGCCGAAGGGCGCGGAGACCTGCGGGCCGCTGGTGCAGGACCGCCGCGTCCTGGTCGCCGTGCAGCACCCGGGCGAGGTCGACGGGGCGTCGGTGGAGAAGCCCGCGAGCACCTGGCCGGACGGCCCCGGGAAGATCGTGCGCCCGGCGGTGGTGTCGGTGTGGCGCCGGGACGGCGACGACATCGGAGTCTGAGTACGCCGGTGGGGCGCCCCTTCGCCAAGGGGCGCCCCATCTCACGTACCGCTGATCAGTTGTGCTGCTTGCGGCGGTACATCGCGAAGCCGAGGCCGGCCGCGCCCAGGGCCGCCATGCCGCCGCCCGCGGCGACCAGCGGGGTGTCGCTCGACGCGCCGCCGACGCCCTCGGCGCCCGCCTTGACGCCGCCCTGCGGGACCTTGGTGGAGGTGCCCGGCTTGCCGGGCGTGGTGCCGCCCTTGTGGCCCTCGACCCAGCCCTTCATGGTGCCGTCGGGGTTGAGCACGAAGTGGGCGCCGTTGTGCTGGCCGTACGCGGCCTTGCCGCCCGTCTGCTTGAGGGTGTCCCAGACGATCTTCTTGCCGGTGTCGGGGGCCGGGGCGATCATGTCGGCCTCGTACCCGGCCTTGGTCTTGTAGACCTTCGCGTCGAAGCCGGTCTTGCCGAGGTTCTGGTACTCGCGGACGAAGACGCGCTTCTTCGCGGGCTGAGGCTTCGGCTTCGGCGGGGTCGGCGTGCCCGTCTTGGTGATCGTGCCGTCGGCGGTCAGCGTGAAGGTGCAGCCGCCGATCTTCGTGGACGAGGGCTTGATGTACGCCTTCAGGGAGCCCTTGGCGACGCCGTTCTGGAAGAGCTGCGCCTTGGCGGAGCGCGCGGAGGCGTTCACGTCGACCTTGGCGGTCCAGCCGTGGCCGAGGCTGACGGTGCCCTTGGAGACCCAGCCGCCGGGGACGGGCTTGTCCTGGTCGTCGCCGCTGCCGGTCTTGGTGACGGTGCCGTCGGAGGTGAGCGTGAACGTGTAGCCGTTGACCTTGGTGGACGCGGTCTTGCCCGCGGCGTTCAGGGAGCCCTTGAGCACGCCGTCCTGGAGGATCTGCGCCTTGGCGGAGCGGGCGGAGACGTTCACGTCGACCTGCGCGGTCCAGCCGCCGCCGAGGCTGACGGTGCCCTTGGACTCCCAGCCGCCGGGGACGGGCTTGTCCTTGTCCTTGTCCTCGTCGGGCTTGGTGTGGTCGTCGGGCTTCGTCTGGTCGTCGGGCTTGGTCTGGTCGGCCGGCTTCGTGTGGTCGTCCGGGGTGGGCGTCCCGTCGCCGTCCGTGTGGTCGGACTGGTCGGTGTGGTCGGTCTGGTCACCCGGCGCCACCTGGGGCTGCGGGGCCGAGGGGGAGTCGGCGAAGGCCGCGGTGGTGGGGACGGCGAGCGCGGCGATCGCGCCGGTGGCGATGGCGGCGGTGCGGAAGGTGCGTCGGGTGGCGCGCATGGCGTGAACTTCCCTCGTACTGGTCGGGCTTACTGTCCGTCTTTGTGCCCCTTTGGGGTGGCGACGGATATGAAGCTACGGGCGCCATGTGTGCGTCATCCGTAGGAAACGTAACAACTGGCCGCAGACCGCGACGCGGAACCGTAAAACGGTAAAAACCGCAGGTCGGAGGGGGTCAGAGCGGGGTCGGCCGAAGGTCCCGGGATTCGCTGGGACCAAGGTCCGCGGGCGGGGGAGCCGCCGGACCCGGGGGCGGGGAAGGAAGCGGGGCGGGGAGCGGGGCGGGAGGGGCGTCGAAGGCCGGGGGTCTGGTGGGGGGACAGGGGGCGGGCGGCGGGCCCGCGCCGCGGGTGCCGGTGCCGAGCAGCCAGTCCTGGTACGCGGGGGCCTCCGCGGCCGCCTCCCAGTACGCGGCCTCCAGCTCCCCGTACACGGAGTCCAGCTCGGTGTCCGTGCGGGCCGCGACATAGAGGCGGACGCAGAGCGGGTCGCCGTGCAGGGGTCTGACCGCCATGTCGGGTCTCGCCACCGACGTGGGCTGGCAGACGGTGACGACCTCGCCGGTGGCGACGAGCGTGGCGGCGGTGAGGTAGTCGCCGTGCAGGACGCGGGGGTTGAGTCCGGCTGCGGTCAACACGCGGCGCAGGCCGTCCCACTCGCCGTCGACCGTCGGGTCCACCATCCACCGGTCGGCGGCGAGGTCGGTGAGGTGCACGACGGTCTTGCGGGCGGCGGGGTGGTCGGCGGCGAGCGAGACGAACTGCGGCTCGCGGTCGACGAGGACGCGGCGCGCGATCCCGTCGGGGAACCGGAGCGGGGAGCCCTCCACCTCGTGCACGAAGGCGACGTCGAGCTGGCCTTCGGCCACCATCTGCAGGAGCGCGTTCGCGGAGACGTCCATCTGGAGGGAGGTCTCGGTGCCGGGCATGCGGACGCGCAGGCGGCGCAGCCAGCCCGGTATGGCGCGGCTCGCGGTGGACCCGATGCGCAGGCGCGGCTCGCCGTCGGCGGCGCGGGCGGCGGCCGCGCGGGCCTCGGTGACCAGGGCGCGCATCTCCACGACGAGGGGGCGGGCGCGGCTCAGTACGGTGCGGCCGAGCGGGGTCGGGCGGCAGCCGGTGCGCTCGCGGGCGAAGAGCCGGCCGCCGACGGCGTGCTCGATGCGGCGCAGCTGGGTGGTCAACGAGGGCTGGCTCATGCCGAGTTGGCGTGCCGCCTTGTGCAGGCTGCCGGTGTCGGCGATGGCGCACAGTGCGCGGAGGTGCCTGACCTCGAGCTCCATGGCCGTGAGCGTAGAGCGGGTTGCGTCGACACACCAGCCACCCAAACTCCTATGGAACCGTACGAGTTGGCGGATAACCGCAGTGTCCTGAACAGCGGTGATAGCGCGGAGCTATCGCCACTTGCCATCATCCGCTGACGCCCTGGCTCCCTGACACTCACGGATACCGAAACGTTCATCTTTCACCGAACGAGTAGGGAGCCCCCCACATGCACAAGCGTTATGTGTCCGTCGCCGCCGCGCTCGGGCTCGCGGTCGCCGCGCTCGGCACGTCCTCCGTCGCGACGGCGGCCCCGTCGTCGTCCGACTCGACCAAGTCCAGTGCCACGTCCTCCGCGGCACGGTACGCCGGATCTGCCGAAGAGGCCGCCGCGAACAAGGCGTTCTTCAAGGCGGTCCTGAAGGCCGTCGCCGAGAAGCGTGCCGAGAACCCCGGCGTGAAGGTCGTCACCGTGACGTACAACGCGTCGCGCGCCCCGTCCTTCCGCCAGCAGATCGCCTCCAGCACCTCCATATGGAACGCGGCCGTCACCAACGTCCAGCTCCGTGAGGGCACCACCGGCGCGAGCTTCTCGTACCGCGAGGGCAATGACCCGCGCGGTTCGTACGCGAGCACGGACGGCCACGGTCGCGGCTACATCTTCCTCGACTACCGGCAGAACCAGCAGTACAACTCGACGCGCGTGACCGCGCACGAGACCGGGCACGTCCTGGGTCTTCCCGACCACTACTCGGGGCCCTGCTCCGAGCTGATGTCCGGTGGCGGGCCCGGCACGTCGTGCCAGAACGCGCAGCCCAACGCGCAGGAGAGGGCGCGGGTGAATCAGCTGTGGGCCAACGGTTTGGCCACGGCGATGAAGCAGGCCGAAAAGCGCTGACGCGAGGCTGACGCCTTGACGGGGGGGTCCGGGGGCTTGCGC
>NZ_JBHYJH010000182.1:0-17193 GCF_042740445.1 Streptomyces sp. NPDC059003
CCCTCCGGAGGGGGCGGCCCCAGCGTCGTACCCGCACACGTCAGTCGATCGGCGGCTGTTCGCGGCGCTCGACTCCGCTCGGGGTCTTGGGGGCGGCGGGGCCGCCGCCGGTGACCGGGCCGAAGTTGCCGAGCGCGCCGCCGAGGCCCTTCAGGGCGTCGCCGATCTCGCTGGGCACGATCCAGAGCTTGTTGGCGTCGCCCTCGGCGATCTTCGGGAGCATCTGGAGGTACTGGTAGGAGAGCAGCTTCTGGTCGGGGTCGCCCGCGTGGATGGACTCGAAGACCGTGCGGATCGCCTGGGCCTCGCCCTCGGCGCGCAGGGCCGCGGCCCTGGCCTCACCTTCGGCGCGCAGGATCGCGGACTGCTTCTCACCCTCGGCGCGCAGGATCTCGGACTGGCGGACACCCTCGGCCTGGAGGATCGCGGCGCGCTTGTCGCGGTCGGCGCGCATCTGCTTCTCCATCGAGTCCTGGATGGAGGTGGGCGGCTCGATGGCCTTGAGCTCGACGCGGTTGACGCGGATGCCCCACTTGCCGGTGGCCTCGTCGAGGACGCCGCGCAGGGCCGCGTTGATCTCCTCGCGGGACGTCAGGGTCCGCTCCAGGTCCATGCCGCCGATGATGTTGCGCAGGGTGGTGACGGTGAGCTGCTCGATCGCCTGGATGTAGCTGGCGACCTCGTACGTCGCGGCGCGGGCGTCGGTGACCTGGTAGTAGATGACGGTGTCGATGTTCACGACCAGGTTGTCCTGGGTGATCACCGGCTGGGGCGGGAAGGGCACGACCTGTTCACGCAGGTCGATGCGGTTGCGGATGGAGTCGATGAACGGCACGACGATGTTGAGGCCGGCGTTCAGCGTGCGGGTGTAGCGGCCGAAGCGCTCCACGATGGCGGCGCTGGCCTGTGGGATGACCTGGATCGTCTTGATCAGGGCGATGAAGACCAGCACCACCAGAATGATCAGGACGATGATGATTGGTTCCATCGTGGTTCCCCGTACCCTTCATGCTTCGGTGTTCCCGGAAGATCTTGAGATCTCGCTGGTCGAGTCTGTCAGAAGGCCGCGCGCCCCGGGGGGCGTTCGGATCACCTGGCACCGCGGCGTCACGGGACGGCGCCGGAGCGGTGTCACATGACGACGGCGGTCGCTCCGTCGATCTCGACGACGTCCACCTCCTGGCCGGCTTCGAAGCTCTGCTCGGTGTCGAGCGGCCGGGCCGACCAGACCTCCCCCGCGAGCTTGATGCGTCCTCCGGAGGCGTCGACCCGCTCCAGGACGACCGCCTGCCGTCCTCTCAGCGCGTCGACTCCGGTGGCGAGTTCGGGGCGCTGGGTGCGGTGGCGCGCGGCGATCGGGCGTACGACCGCGATGAGTGCGACCGACACCACGGCGAAGACCACCGCCTGCAGCGCCACTCCGCCGCCGAGACCCGCGGTCACGGCGGCGGCCACGGCGCCGACCGCGAGCATGCCGAACTCCGGCATCGCGGTCACTACGAGCGGGATTCCGAGCGCGACCGCGCCGATCAGCCACCACACCCATGCGTCGATGTCCACATGGTCATGGTAGGACCGCGGCTCCCGTTACGGACAGGGCGTGCGCGATCAGCCGAGGGGCAGGCCCTGGGCGGTCCAGCGCTCGCCGCGCTGCTCGACGACCAGCGGCAGGCCGAAGCAGAGGGAGAGGTTCCGCGAGGTCAGCTCGAGCTCGAGCGGGCCGGCGGCGAGGACCTTGCCCTGGCGGATCATCAGGACGTGCGTGAAGCCCGGGGCGATCTCCTCGACGTGGTGCGTCACCATGATCATCGAGGGGGCGATGGGGTCGCGGGCGAGGCGGCCGAGGCGGCGTACGAGGTCCTCGCGGCCGCCGAGGTCGAGGCCCGCGGCGGGCTCGTCGAGGAGCAGCAGTTCAGGGTCGGCCATCA
This sequence comes from Streptomyces sp. NPDC059003, assembly GCF_042740445.1. Taxonomy (NCBI): domain Bacteria; kingdom Bacillati; phylum Actinomycetota; class Actinomycetes; order Kitasatosporales; family Streptomycetaceae; genus Streptomyces; species Streptomyces sp. NPDC059003. Next base: position 1,929 of record NZ_JBHYJH010000182.1, read on the forward strand.
GGGCGCGGGCGATCAGGGTGCGCTTGCGCTCGCCCTCGGAGAGGGTGCCGAACTTGCGGTCCAGGTAGTCGCTCATGCCGAGGCGGTCGAGGAAGGCGCGGGCGCGCTGCTCGTCGATGTCCTCGTAGTCCTCGCGCCAGCCGGCCGTCATGCCGTACGCGGCCGTGAGGACCGTCTGCAGGACCGTCTGGGCCTTGGGCAGCTTCTCGGCCATGGCGATGCCGGCCATGCCGATGCGCGGGCGCAGCTCGAACACGTCGACCTTGCCGAGCTGTTCGCCGAGGACCGTCGCCGTGCCCTTGCTCGGGAAGAGGTAGCTGGAGGCCACGTTGAGGAGGGTGGTCTTGCCGGCGCCGTTCGGGCCGAGGATGACCCAGCGCTCCCCCTCCTTGACCGACCAGGAGACCTGGTCCACCAGAGCCCGGCCCTCTCGGACCACGGATACGTCCTCAAGCTCCAGTACATCGCTCATGAGCGCGGTCTCTCCCATTGCAGTCTCGGCTCGGCTGTCGCGTGCGTCGGTGGACGCAGCCCCCGGATAAAACCTACGCCACCGGCCGACCGTTCCCGTCCCGAGGCCGGTCCTTAGGCTGTGTGCATGCTCTCGGAACCACGCTCAGGACGCTTGGCCGCATGGGGAAACGCCCTTTTGGCCGGACTTGTTTCGCCGGACGACGCGGTGCACGCCGTCGTGGGTGACGACGCGGTGCACCGGGTCGAGGGGCTGCCCGGCGAGTCGGGGCCCGTCGGTCTGACGCTCGCTCTGGGGCGGCTGCGGGCGCTGGGGGTGACCGGGCTGCGGGTGGCGCTGCCCGCGCCGGGGCATCCGCTCGGCCTGAGCGGGCCGCCCGCGTTCAACGCGCGTGCGCTCGAGGCCGAGGAGGCGGTCGTCGCGGCGGGTGCGCCGTACGGTCTCGTGCCCGAGGTCTTCGAGGCCGGGCCGGAGGGCGGCGCGGCCGACGACGTCCATGTGGAGGTCGTGTGGCACTGTCTGCCGGTGCGGGAGGCGCCGCCCGCCGACGTGCCGTCGCTCGGCGAGGCGGAGCGGGAGCTCGCGGAGGCGCTGCGGGAGGCGACGGAGGTCCTCGCGCGGCTCGACGTGGCGGCTTCGGGGCCGGTAGCGGAGGCGGCGCTCGACGCGTACCGGGCGCGGGCCGAGCGGGGGCGCGAGGTGCTCGCGCCGGGGTATCCGCCGCGCGCGGTGCGGGTGTTGGAGCTGGCGCAGCGGATCGGTCTGCTGATCTCGATGGCGTACGAGAACGGGCACGGCGGGGCGGTGAGCGCCGCCGAGATGGCGGCGCGGGCCCAGGCGCTCAGGCCGGTCGAGCGGACGGCTCGGCGGGCGCAGGTCGCCGCGTACAACGCCTACGTCGAGTCGCGTGAGCGTGGGTGACCGTTCCTTCTCCGGTGGGCCGGGGCCTGGTCCTTCTCCGGTGGGCCGGGGCCTGGGTGTCGGTGGCTGGGGGTTGTTCTGACCGCCGGTCAGGTGCGGGGGTGGCTGCTCGCCGTCGCGGCGGATACAGCACCCCGGCTTGAGGGAAGCCCCCGGCAGGGCACGCACAGGCCCCGCGGACCGGGCTGGTCCGCGGGGCCTTGTGTCGGCGTGGGGTGGTGCGTCAGCTGTTGGACGACTCGTTGCCGAACGCCGGGTTGAGGATGCCGACCACGTTCGCGCTGTTGCCCGTGGCGTTGACCGGGACGTGGACCGGGACCTGGACGAGGTTGCCGGAGCCGATGCCCGGGGAGTTGGTGGCCTTGCCGTCGGCGTCGGCGGCGGCGATGGCGGCTCCGGCGGAGGCGCCCGCGGCGATACCGGCGGCGACGACGGCGAAGGCGGCCTTCTTGGCGATGCTCATGGGGTGTGTTCCTTTGGCAGAGTCTGTTGAGGCAGATGAGGTGCTGCTGAGGTGGTGGTCCCGGCCGTGAGGTCGGGGCGTGCGCGGCGCGGCGGCCCGGTGACGGGGGTGCGGGCGGCGGGCCGGGCGGCTGCGGTCAGCTGTTCTCGCAGACGTTTCCGAACGTGGGGTTCAGGATGCCGACGACGCTGACGCTGTTGCCGCAGGCGTTCACGGGGATGTGCACCGGGGCCTGGACCAGGTTGCCGGAGACGATGCCCGGGGAGTTCTCGGCCTTGCCGTGGGCGTCCGCGCTGTGGGCGGAGGCGATGCCGGCGCCGGCGGCGACCAGGCCGCCCGTCACCAGGGCGACGGCTGCGGCCTTCTTCACGTTCTTCACTGCTGAAATCCTCCTAGCGGAACCTGCGGCAAGGCGCCGCAGCACGCACTGGAGAACGCCCCGGGACCTCGGGGGATGCGCCAAGTGGGGGACATCCACACGACGGTATGAATCTCAGCCCGGAAGGAGACGGTCCGGGCTGACCCGCTCCGGTGTGCGCCGGAGCGGGGCTGCCGGGCGGCAGGCGGGGTTCAGCCGGTCACGCCGTGCCGGACGGCCCAGAGGGCGGCCTGGGTGCGGTCCGCGAGGTCGAGCTTCATCAGGATGTTCGACACGTGTGTCTTGACGGTCTTCTCGGAGAGGACGAGGGCGCGGGCGATCTCGCGGTTCGAGCGGCCGTCCGCGATCAGGCCGAGCACCTCGCGCTCCCGCTCGGTGAGCGAACCGCCCCTGCCCTGCGTGTTGTTGGCCTCCTCCTGGGAGAGCAGTGCGCCCGCCACCTCGGGCTGGAGGAGCACATGTCCCGCGTGCACGGAGCGGATGGCTCCGGCGAGGGCGTCGGGGTCCACGTCCTTGTACACATAGCCCGCGGCGCCCGCGCGCAGGGCGGGGACGACCGTGCGCTGCTCGGTGAAGCTGGTGACGATGAGCACGCGGGCGGGGTTGGCGAGCTCGCGGAGCTTGCGCAGGGCCTCGACGCCGTCCATGCCGGGCATCTTGACGTCCATCAGGACGACGTCCGGCTTGAGCTCCTCGGCGCAGGCGACGCCCTCGGCGCCGTCCGACGCCTCGCCGACGACCTCGATGTCGTCCTGGATCTCCAGGAAAGTACGCAGACCGCGGCGGACCACCTGGTGGTCGTCGACCAGCAGCACCCGGATCCCTGTCTTCGAATTGAGCGCAGCGTCAGCCACCGGGAACCTCCATCTCGATCGTCGTGCCCTTGCCGGGCTCCGATTCCACGGTCAGCCGTCCGCCGACCCCGCCGGCCCGGTCCCGCATGGAGACCAGGCCCAAGTGCCTCCCGGCGCGACGCGTCGCGCGCGGGTCGAATCCGCTGCCGTCGTCCGTGACGCGCAGCACCGCGCCGGGGCCGCGCTTCTCCAGGGCGACCGCGACGCGCTCGGCCTGCGCGTGCCGCAGGGCGTTGTGCAGGGCCTCCTGGGCGACGCGCAGCATGGCCTCCTCCTGGGCGGCGGGCAGGGCGCGCACGCCGGTGCTCTCGAAGGTGACCTTCGCGGAGTGGGCCCGGTCCAGGACCTGGATGTGCGTACGCAGCGTGGCGACCAGGCCGTCCTCGTCGAGGGCGGCTGGCCTGAGCTCCACGACCGCCGCGCGCAGCTCGTCCGCCGCCTCGGCCGCGAGGGCCGCGACCTGCTGGAGCTCGCCCTTGGCCCGGACGGGGTCCCGGTCGACGAGGGCGGTCGCGGCCTGGGCGGTGAGGCGCAGGGAGAACAGCTTCTGGCTCACGGCGTCGTGCAGCTCGTGGGCGAGGCGGGAGCGCTCCTCGGCGATGGTCAGCTCGCGGCTGCGCTCATAGAGGCGGGCGTTGGTCAGGGCGATCGCCGCGTGCTGGGCGAGGATCGAGAGGAGTTCCTCGTCGTCCTGGTCGAAGCCGCAGCAGCCGTCCCGCTTGGGGCGCCTCTTGTTGGCGAGGAAGAGCGCGCCGAGCGTCTCGTCGCCGTACCGGATCGGCAGGCCGAGGAAGTCGGACATGTCGGGGTGGGCGGCGGGCCAGCCCTCGAAGCGGGGGTCCTCGCGCACGTCGGCGAGGCGCTCGGGCTCGGCCTTGCGCAGCATCGCGGCCAGGATGCCGTGCTGGCGCGGCAGCGGGCCGATGGCCTTCCACTGCTCGTCGGTGACGCCGTCGACGACGAACTGGGCGAAGCCGCCGTGGTCGTCGGGGACGCCGAGCGCCGCGTACTCCGCGTCGAGCAGCTCGCGGGCGGAGGCCACGATCGTCTTGAGGACGTCGCGGACCTCCAGCTGGCTGCTCATGGCGAGCAGCGCGGAGCTCACCGCGTACAGCCCGGACCGGGGACCTTGACTCATGGCCCAACCGTACCGGCGGGGTGTGACAGGGCGTATCGGACCTGTGGCGGCCGGGAGGTAGGGCGCGGGGCCTAGGTCGAAGGGACCTGAGCCGGGGCCTTAGGTCGAAGGGACGTGCTGAGGTGCGCCCGGCGGACGAGGCGGTGGGCGCGGGGGCGTTCCTAGCGTGGAGGGAGCGTGACGGCGGCGCCGTGGGGCGCCCCGCGACTACGGGACTACGGGACTGCGAGGGGGCTGCCATGCCGGTGGCGATCATCACGGGGGCGTCGAAGGGCCTGGGGCGGGCGCTGGGGGCGGCGCTCGCGGAGCGCGGCTGGGACCTGGTCCTCGACGCGCGGACGGACGCGGTGCTCCAGGAGACCGCGCGGGAGCTCGGCGGCCGTGGCGGGCGCGTGCGCGCCTTGTCAGGGGACGTCACGGACGCAGGGCACCGCGCTGAGCTGGTGGCGGCGGCGCGCGCGTTCGGCGGGCTCGACCTGCTGGTGAACAACGCGAGCGCGCTCGGCGCGGAGCCGCTGGTCCGGCTCGACGCGCTGCCGCTGGACGGGTTGCGGCAGGCCCTGGAGACCAATGTGGTGGCGGCGCTCGGGCTCGTGCAGGAGGCCCTGCCGCTGCTGCGCGCCGCCCGCGCGGGCACCGTGATCGCGGTCAGCTCCGACGCCGCGGCCGAGGCGTACGAGACGTGGGGCGGGTACGGGGCGTCGAAGGCGGCCCTCGACCATGTGTCGGCGGTGCTCGCCCAGGAGGAGCCGGGGCTGCGGGTGTGGGCCGTCGATCCGGGCGACATGCGGACGGATCTGTACCAGGCGGCGGTGCCGGTCGACGACGCCTCGGGCCGGCCCCTTCCGGAGACGGTGGTGCCCGCCTTCCTGCGGCTGCTCGACGAGCGCCCTGCGAGCGGCCGCTATGCCGCCCCCGCTCTCCTGGAGACGGCATGACGGTCTCTCCTGGAGACGGCACGACGGTCGCGGTGCGGGTGCCGGAGGGGCGGCACGCGGCGCTGCCCGTCGAGCAGCGCCGCCGGGGGCTGCGCCGGGACTCCGTCCGGCTCCTGGTGTCGCACGGCACCGAGGTGTCGCACCACGCGTTCACGGATCTGCCGCAGCTGCTGCGCGCCGGTGACCTGTTGATCGTGAACACCTCGTCGACGCTGCCCGCGGCGGTCGACGGCCGGCTGGGGCACGCGCGCGTGGTGGTGCACTTCTCGACGCTCGGCGCGGACGGGCGGTGGGCCGTCGAGTTGCGGGATCCGGACGGAGGGGGCACCACGCGCGCGCGGGCGGGCGGACCGGAGGGGACGGTCGTGGAGCTCCCCGGGGGTGCGCGCCTTGTGTATGAGGAGCCGTTGAGCGCGGACGGCGCGCGGCTGTGGTGGGCGCGGGTGTCCGTCGACGTGCCGGGGCTGCTCGGCCGGTACGGGCGTCCCATTCGTTACTCCTATACGGAGCGGGACCAGCCGCTGTCGGTCTACCAGACGGTGTTCGCGCTGCCGTCCGCCGACGGCACGGGCAGCGCGGAGATGCCGAGCGCGGCGCGGCCCTTCACCGCGCGCTTGGTGGCGCGGCTCGTGAGCCGGGGTGTGCAGTTCGCGCCGGTCCTGCTGCACACGGGGGTCGCGTCGCCGGAGGCGCACGAGCCGCCGTACCCGGAGCGCTTCGAGGTGCCGGAGGCGTCGGCGCGGCTCATCAATGCCGCGCGGGCGGGCGGGGGCCGTGTGGTCGCGGTGGGGACGACGGCGGTGCGGGCCGTGGAGTCGGCGGCCGGGGCGGACGGGGTGGTGCGCGCGGCGGCGGGCCGCACCGGTCTGGTGGTGACGCCGGAGCGCGGGGTGCGCGTGGTGGACGGGCTGCTCACCGGTCTGCACGAGCCGGAGGCTTCGCATCTGCTGATGCTGGAGGCCGTGGCGGGCCGCGCGGCGGTGGAGCGCGGTTATGCCGAGGCGGTACGCCGTCTCTATCTCTGGCACGAGTTCGGCGATGTCCACCTCCTCCTGCGGGATGACAACGCTCACCGAGAGCATTGCTCCCGCAACGGAAGGTGAGACTGTTACACGTCCGATGTGAGCCCGCGCATAGGACGCACATCACGTACGAAGCTCCCTAGTGGACGTTTATGTCCCGTAAGGGTGGGCTAAACGCGGGCATGGGGACCGACCGGGCACCCCCTGATCCACTATCCGGGGTAGTACGTCGCTCCTTTGCCTCAGAATTTTGCGCCCGCTAAGAATTGCTCCCGTCGCTCGGCGCCGCGGTCCCGCACCGCGGCGTTTTGCCGGAGAAGCAACTGTCCCCAGCCGGTGCAGAGCGGCCTCCCGATACGAAGAGGTCCTCGAAGCATGTCCAAGCACGCCCCCTCTGGTCATAGTCGCTCGACCCTGACCAAGGCCCAGAAGTTCTCGATCGCCGGTGTCGCCACGCTCGGCGCCGCCGCCCTCGCCTTCTCCATCGTGCCGGGCAACCCTCAGACCGAGACCGAGACCGAGGCCATGGGCACCCACGCCGCCGCCTGGTCCGTCCCCGCCAAGACGCAGGCCGCGGTCCACGAGAACGTGAGCAAGCAGCAGGCCACCGCCGACAAGCGGGCCAAGGACGCCGCCGCGAAGAAGAAGGCCGACGACGAGGCCGCGGCGAAGAAGAAGGCCGAGGAGGACCGCAAGGCGAAGGAGGCCGCGAGCCGCGCCGCCGCCCGCAAGCCGGTCTACGCCAACAACCTCGACGGCTGGATCCGCCAGTCCCTCGACATCATGAAGGCCAAGGGCATCCCCGGCTCGTACGAGGGCCTGCACCGCAACATCATGCGCGAGTCCACGGGCAACCCGAACGCCGTCAACGGCTGGGACGTCAACGCGCAGAAGGGCACCCCGTCGATCGGCCTGCTCCAGGTCATCCAGCCGACGTTCAGCGCGTACCACGTCGAGGGCACCTCGACGAACATCTACGACCCGGTCGCCAACATCACCGCCGCCGCCAACTACGCGGCCAACCGGTACGGCTCGATCGACAACGTCAACGGCGCCTACTGAGTCCGACCCCCTGGAACCCGGACCTCTTCAGCCGAGGCCGAGCTCGCAGACGCCGAAGGGCGGCACCCCGCGCGGGGTGCCGCCCTTCTTCGCGTACGCACGCGGCGTACCGCGCGGTGCCTACTTGCGCATGACCTCCGGCTCGTGGCGGCGCAGGAAGCGGGCCACGAGGAAGCCGCAGAACGCGCCGAGGGCGAGCAGGGCGGCCATGTCCATGACGTAGGCGCCCCCCTCGTGGTCCCACAGCGGGTCGGTGCTGCCCGGGTCGTCCGGGTTGGGGCTGATCCGGTTGAAGTCGAGCGTGGTGCCCGCGGCGGCCACCGCCCAGCGCGACGGCATCAGGTACGAGAACTCGTTGACGCCGACCGTGCCGTGCAGGATGAACAGACAGCCGGTGAACACGACCTGGATGATCGCGAACATGACCAGCAGCGGCATGGTCTTCTCGGCGGTCTTCACCAGGGCGGAGATGATCAGGCCGAACATCATCGAGGTGAAGCCGAGCGCCATGATCGGCAGGGACAGTTCGAGCAGCACCTGGCTGCCCAGGACCAGGCCCTTCTCCGGGATCTCACGGGAGGAGAAGCCGATCGCGCCGACCAGGGCGCCCTGCAGCGCGGTGATGAAGCCGAGGACGATGACCTTGGACATCAGGTACGCGGAGCGGGACAGGCCGGTCGCGCGCTCCCGCTCGTAGATCACCCGCTCCTTGATCAGCTCACGGACGGAGTTGGCGGCGCCCGCGAAGCAGGCGCCGACCGCGAGGATCAGGAGCACCGTCGTGGCCGTGCCGTTCGGGATGATCTTGCCCGTCTGCGGGTTCACGTTCGGCAGCAGACCCTTGTCCGGGTCGATGAGCAGGCTCACCGCGCCGAGCACCGCGGGCAGGATCAGCATCAGCGCCATGAAGCCCTTGTCGGACGCGATGACCGAGACGTAGCGCCGGATCAGCGTGAACAGCTGTGAGCCCCAGCCCTGCGGCTTGGGCGGGCTGATCGCCTGCGGCGGCGGCATGTGTACGGACTGCGCGGCGACGGCGTCGATGTCCGCGGCGTACATCTGGTAGTGCTGCGAGCCCTTCCAGCGGCCCGCCCAGTCGTAGTCGCGGTAGTTCTCGAAGGCCGAGAAGACATCGGCCCAGGTGTCGTAGCCGAAGAAGTTGAGGGCCTCCTCGGGCGGGCCGAAGTACGCCACCGAGCCGCCCGGCGCCATCACCAGGAGCTTGTCGCACAGTGCCAGCTCGGCCACGGAGTGCGTGACCACCAGGACCGTGCGGCCGTCGTCGGCGAGGCCGCGCAGGAGCTGCATGACGTCGCGGTCCATGCCCGGGTCGAGGCCCGACGTGGGCTCGTCCAGGAAGATCAGGGACGGCTTGGTGAGCAGCTCCAGGGCCACGGAGACGCGCTTGCGCTGGCCACCGGACAGGGAGGTGACCTTCTTGTCCTTGTGGATGTCGAGCTTCAGCTCGCGCAGGACCTCGCCTATGCGCTGCTGGCGCTCCTGGTCGCTGGTGTCGGCGGGGAAGCGGAGCTTGGCGGCGTACTTGAGCGCCTTGTTGACGGTCAGCTCCTTGTGCAGGATGTCGTCCTGCGGGACCAGACCGATGCGCTGGCGCAGCTCGGCGAACTGCTTGTACAGGTTCCTGTTGTCGTACAGGACGTCGCCCTGGTTGGCGGGCCGGTAGCCGGTGAGCGCCTTGAGCAGGGTGGACTTGCCGGAGCCCGACGGGCCGATGACCGCGATGAGCGACTTCTCCGGGACGCCGAAGGAGACGTCCTTGAGGATCTGCTTGCCGCCGTCGACCGTGACGGTCAGATGGCGCGCGGAGAAGGAGACGTCACCGGTGTCGACGAACTCCTCGAGACGGTCCCCGACCAGGCGGAACGTGGAGTGGCCGACGCCGACGATGTCGTTCGGGCCGATGAGGACCGTCGACGCCTTCGCGATCGGCATGCCGTTGACGTACGTGCCGTTGTGCGAGCCGAGGTCGCGCAGCTCGAAGCGGCCGTCGGGCGTCGACGTGAACTCGGCGTGGTGGCGCGAGACCTGGAGGTCGGACACCACCAGCTCGTTCTCCAGGGCGCGGCCGATGCGCATCTTTCGGCCAAGCGCGAGCTGGTGGAACGTGGTCGGGCTGCGGTCGCCGTAGACCGGCGGGGCCCCCGCCGCGCCACCGGATCCCACGCCCGCGCCCGGGCCCTGCTGCTGCGGTACGTGCGCCTGCTGCGCCTGCTGCGGCTGCATCTGGTGCTGCGGCGCCTGCTGCTGCGGTGCCTGCTGCCAGGCCTGCTGCTGCGGCATCTGCTGCTGGTGCGGCTGCTGCTGAGGCGCCTGGTAGGGCGGTGCCTGGTGCTGCTGCGGCTGCCCGGCCCAGCCGGGAGCTTCCTGCTGGCCGACCTGGCCGACCTGGCCGTGGGCCTGGCGCGGCGGGGCGTGCTGCGCCTGCTGCTGCGCGCCCGGCGCGGACATCGCCGCCGCGGCGGCGCCCGAGAGGACCAGCTGCGGGCCGTCGGTCGCGTTGCCCAGGTGGACGGCCGAACCAGGGCCGATTTCCATCTGGTGGATCCGCTGCCCCTGTACGAAGGTGCCATTGGTGGACCCGTGGTCCTCAATGACCCAGCCGCGACCGCTCCAGCTGATCGTCGCGTGCCGCCAGGAGACCCTGGCGTCGTCGAGCGCGATGTCACCCTGCGGATCACGTCCGAGGGTGTATGCCCTGGACGAATCGAGCGTCCAGGTCCTGCCATTCAATTCCAGTACGAGTTCCGGCACTCCATGCCCCACTGAGTTGTCCCCCGAGTTGCCCCCATCATGGGGAGTCTAGGGATGTCGAACATCGGGAGGAACTATTTCAGGCGGAGGGCTCTGACCGAAAGTCGGGCCTTGTGAAGACTGCGTACGGGCCACTATGACTGCCCCGTTGACGGGGCAGATACCACCCCGGAAAGTGGTAAGGGCTCTCAGCGGGTACGGATAGCGAGCATGCCTCGCAAATCACCCATGTCGGCCGTTTCGACTGTGCCGGTCGTGGCGGCCGTTCCGGCCGTGACGGCTGCGCCGGCCGTGGGGTCCCGAACCGCGCACGGAGGGCGACGCGCTGCGAGCTCGGGGGGTCTGATGGGGACCGACGGGTACGACGACGTACGGCGGAGCGTGCCCTGGGGCGACGTGCTGCTCTCCGCTGTCGCCGCGGTCAGCTGGGCGCTGATCGGCATGGCGGGCACGGCCGCCCTTGGTCTGCACCTGCTCGGCGCGGACGCCGTCGGGTCGCTCGGGCCGATGACGGCGGCCGCGATCGCCCTGGGGGTCGGCGGTTCCGTCACTCCCTCCGGTGATGTCTCGGCCTTCGGCCTGAAGGGGGCGGAGGCGAGTACGGCCATTGACGTCGCGCCGCTCGGCGTGGGCCTTGTCGGGGCGGTGCTGCTCTCGTACTTCTTTTTACGTTCCTTGCGCGGCGCGGGAGTTGTGATCTCGCCCGCCGAACTCGGAGCCCGCGCGGGAGCGGTCATCGCCCTCTTCGTCGCCATGCTCGGCGGGCTCGCCTGGGCGGGTCACGACGTCATCACGATCGACGGCGAACAACTGGGCATCGACAAAGGAATTGACAAGGGAATCGACAAAGGCGTCGACAACTTGCCCGGCGGTATCGGCGACCGCATCCCCGACGGCCTCAAGGACATCGGTGGCATCGGCGACATCGGTGACGCCGGCGGGCTGCTGCCCGGCCGGCTCCGCGACCTCGTCGACGCGAAGGCCGCCGTCGGCTTCACCGTGGACACCGGCGCCACGCTGCTCGGCGGCGCGCTCTTCGCCGCCGGTGTGCTGCTCATCGCCCTGCTCGCCTCGCGCCGCACCCCGTTGCCGCGCGGCCTGGACGCCGTCCACCGCGTGGTGCGGCCCGCCGCGTCCGCGCTGGTCTCGGTCGTCCTGATGGCCGTGGTCGCCGGGCTCGCCGCGGCGGCGTACGCGGCGATCGGCGACGACCACCCGAAGCGGGTCATCGGCGGCGCGCTCGTCGGCGCCCCGAACGGCGTGTTCCTCGGTCTTCCCGTCGGCCTCTTCGTCCCCTACGACGGCGACGCCTCCGGTCCCCTCGCCCGCTTCCTGCCCGACCCGGTCGACGACCTGCTCGTCAACTCCGACAAGCCCCTGACCCTCGGCCGCCTCGCCGAACTCGACGGCAGGGTCTGGCTCCTCGGTGTGGCGGCGGCGCTGATGATGCTGTTCGCGGGGGTGCTCACGGCGGTACGGAGTCCGCTGGCGCGGGGCGCGGCCGCCGCGGCCGCCGTCGGCTCTTCGGTACGGGACGAGGGGGCCGCCCCCGCCCCGGCCGTGGGGACCGCCGGGTTCGTCGGGCGGTGCGCTCTGCAGCTCGCCGTGGTCACGGCGGTGGCGCTGCCGCTGTTGACGTGGCTCACCGGGGTGTCCGCGGACGCCTCGATGTCCGTGCTCGGCGTCGACGCGTTCGGGGCCGAGCTCGAACTGCGCGGGAAGCTGGGCATGGCGGTGCTCCTCGGTGCCGCGTGGGGTGCCGGGGCCGGGGCCGCGGGTGCGCTGCTCGCTCGGGCTACGGGGGCTGCTGGGGGGCGGGCTTCACCGCTTGCGCTGGGGCTCGCCGGGGGCGGGGGGTCTGCCGGGGCCGGGGCTGTTTCCGGGGCGGGGGTTGTTTCCGGGGCCGGGGCGGCGGGACAGGTGCCCGGGCCGTACCGGCCGGGGGTGCCGTATCGGCCGCCGCGGGCCGAGACGAATCCGTACCTGCGGGTGCCGGAGGAGTTGCGGGACGCGGGGCCTTCGTATCGGGGCGCGGGGCCTTCGTACGAGGGGGGTGCCCCGACCTCCGGGCGGGGTGGGCCGCCTTCCGGTCAGGGTGAGGCACCGCCTGGGCGGGGCGGTCCACCGCCGGTGAGCGGGGCGCCGACGGTGGCGAATCCGACGCCGCCGCCCCGGGGCGGACGCAAGCGGGAGTCTCGACGAGGGGCGGGGTGGCCACCGTCTCCGCCTCCTCCGCCGCCGCCCCCGCCTCCGCCTTCTGGTTCGGGAGGATCTCGGAGGGGTGGCTGACTCGGGCTCGGGGCGGCAACCGGTGCCGCCGCTCCGCGGCGGCTCCTCCCACCCGCCCACCCGTTTCTCTCGTCCCCGGCGTCAGCCGAACTGCTGAGGCCGGCATCCGCTACCGGAAACCAGGGGCCCGCGGGCGGCAGAACCACCCAGCGGGCCGCGCCCAGACCGACCCGTGCCACACCACCCCCGGGTAACCACCAGACCCCTCGGAGGGAAAGCCCGGGCGAAGCGGAAGGGAAGGCCCTGTCCGGCACCCGGACACCCCCACCGCCCGCCAAGCGCGGCCAGCTACCGTGGGGATCACCATGAGTGCCTCCACGCCCCCCGCGCCCGCTGGCGCCTCCGCGCCGGCCGGTGCCGCCCCCGGCGTCCCCACGGACGTCCCCACGCTTCTCGTCAAGATCTTCGGCAAGGACCGTCCAGGGATCACCGCAGGTCTCTTCGACACGCTCGCCGCGTACTCCGTCGATGTCGTCGACATCGAGCAGGTCGTGACGCGTGGCCGGATAGTGCTGTGCGCACTGGTCACCGAGCCCCCGCACGGCCTCGAAGGCGATCTGCGGGCGACGGTGCACAGCTGGGCGGAGTCCCTGCGGCTGCAGGCGGAGATCATCTCGGGCCGGGGTGACAACCGCCCGCGCGGCCTCGGCCGGTCGCACGTCACGGTGCTCGGGCACCCGCTGACGGCGGAGTCGACCGCCGCGATCGCCGCCCGCATCACGGCGACGGGCGGCAACATCGACCGTATCTTCCGCCTCGCCAAGTACCCGGTCACCGCGGTGGAGTTCGCGGTGTCCGGCACCGAGACCGAGCCGCTGCGCACGGCGCTCGCGCTTGAGGCCGCGGCGCTCGGCGTCGATGTCGCCGTCGTCGCCGCGGGTCTGCACCGGCGCGCGCAGCGCCTGGTCGTGATGGACGTCGACTCGACGCTGATCCAGGACGAGGTGATCGAGCTCTTCGCCGCGCACGCGGGCTGCGAGGAGGAGGTCGCCGAGGTCACGGCGGCCGCGATGCGCGGGGAGCTCGACTTCGAGGAGTCGCTGCACGCGCGCGTGGCCCTGCTGAAGGGCCTGGACGCGTCGGTGGTGGACAAGGTCAGGTCGGAGGTCCGTCTGACCCCGGGCGCGCGCACGCTGATCCGCACCCTCAAGCGCCTCGGCTTCCAGGTCGGCGTCGTCTCGGGCGGATTCACGCAGGTCACGGACGATCTGAAGGAACGTCTCGGCCTGGACTTCGCCCACGCCAACACCCTGGAGATCGTCGACGGCAAGCTCACCGGCAAGGTGACGGGCGAGATCGTGGACCGCGCGGGCAAGGCCCGCCTCCTGCGCCGCTTCGCCCACGAGGCGGGCGTGCCCCTGGAGCAGACCGTGGCGGTCGGCGACGGCGCGAACGACCTCGACATGCTCAACGCGGCGGGTCTCGGCGTCGCCTTCAACGCCAAGCCGATGGTCCGCGAGGCCGCCCACACCGCGGTGAACGTGCCGTTCCTCGACACCGTCCTCTATCTCCTGGGCGTCACCCGCGAAGAGGTCGAGGCCGCGGACATGCATCTGGACCAGGACTAGCGCGCGTCCTTCCGTCCCCTCGTACGGCCAGGGGCCCGGCACCGACCCGGTGCCGGGCCCTGCTCATGGGCCGAAGGCGCGCCGGGCGGCTACTCGGACGGCGCCCAGTAGTCCACCAGGGTCGCCGTGCCGGGCTCGAGGCCCTTCCACGATCCGGTGTACGTCAGGACGGCGAACGCGGCCGTCGGGAAGCCGCGGCGGTTCATCCGGACCTGGGCGTCGCCCTCGGCGTCGCCGGCGAGGACGTCGGCGACGCCGTGGACGCCGGGGTTGTGGCCGATGAGGATCAGATCGCGCACGTCGTCCGGTGTCTCGTTGAGCACGGCGATCAGCTCGCCGGGTGAGGCTTCATAGACCCGGTCCTCGTACACCGTCCGGGGCCGCTGCGGGAGCTCCTGGACGGCGAGCTTCCAGGTCTCGCGGGTCCTGACGGCGGTCGAGCACAGGGCCAGGTCGAAGGCGATGCCGCTGTCGGCGAGCCTGCGGCCGGCGACGGGCGCGTCCTTGCGGCCTCGCTCGGCGAGCGGACGCTCGTGGTCGGACACCTGGGGCCAGTCGGCCTTCGCATGCCGGAAAAGGACAATCCTGCGGGGTTCTGCGACGCTCATGCGTCCCAGCTTCGCATGAAACACGCCACGGAGCGCAGGGAGTTGGCGGGCTCCCCCGGCAGGGGTGACAGGGCTTTCGCACCGGGACGCACGAGGTCGGGAGGCGTGATGTGGCCGCTCAGGACGCCGCGTACGACATCGCTCGCACCCCGGGGGCCGGGTCCGGGGCAGCTCACGCGGCCGCGCTCAGGATGGCTTTGACCCGCTCCAGGATGTGGGTGATCACGGGCTCGCTGTCCGCCGCCGCGTGGGCGTCCGCCGCGTTCAGTATCAGCAGGAGCAGGGCCGCGAAGGCGATCGCGGGCAGGGCGACGGCCCACCAGGGGAGCTGGATCTCGATACCGGCCTGTTCCGCCCGGTCCGCCGGGTCGGGTCGGGTCTGCGCACGGGCCGACATGCCGCCTCCAGGGTCTTCGAGTGCTCCGCGCCGCGTCCTCGCGGTCACACATCGAAGGTACGGAACCCCGGCCTCTCAACCCATCCGGTGATCCACCCAGTTAACCCTGACACTGGCCCCCTAGGGGATGGTGGGGCTAGCACCACCATCCCGGTCTCTGAGGGATCGTCAGGACGTGTCGTCAGGGCGGGTCGTCGGACTGGTCGTCAGGGTGAGGCCACGGTCGCGACGATGCCGATGATCACGGTGATGGCCAGCATCGCGCCGAGCACGATGAGCAGCTTCTTCTGGCCGTTCTGGGGGTTCGGGTCGAGCACGGGCATACGCCAAGTCTCGCACTCTTCGCGCGCACGGCCGCCGCCGGGGTCCGGCGGCGGCCGTG